>NZ_JAUBRA010000009.1:0-134790 GCF_036701555.1 Microcoleus sp. Pol10D4 | reverse complement strand
TTCCTTCTTCCCTCTTCCTTCTTCCTTCTTCCCTCTTCCTTCTTCCTTCTTCCCTCTTCCTTCTTCCTTCTTCCTTCCAATTAGTGCTGTGAGAAATCGATCGCACGCAGCGATCGCCCTGGACAATTCATCATCTTCTACCGCCGCAACTCTGCGCCTGTCCCCTAAGCGGCAGTAAGCTTCAACAAAATCAGGCTTCAGAGCTATTGCCCGCTCAAAATAAGGCATGGCTTCAGCAATTTTGCCCAAAACCATCAAAGAAAACCCAGCGTCTGTATAGCCCGAAATATAGTCGGAATTGATCTCGATCGCGCGATCGAAACAAGCAACCGCAGCCGAATGTTCCCCCTGTAATTGCCACGCTTTCCCTAGATTGTAATGAGCCAAAACCATGTCCGGCTCCAACTCAATAGCGGTGAGGTAAGATGCGATCGCCCGATCGGGATTTTTGTCCAGCAAGGCTTGACCCAAATTATTGTGCAGCGTCGCCCAATCCGGCTTAATCTCCATCGCCCGCTGGTAAACCTCGATCGCCTCAGCAGCCCGATCGTCCTTTAGCAAAATCACACCCAAATTGCTGTAAGCTTCCACGTAATCCGGCGCCACGGCGATGGCCTGCCGGTAGGTATCCATTGCCTCTTCGAGCTGACTATTTTCATCTAAAACCACAGCCAGATTGTATAAAGCATCGAGATAATCCGGTTTTTGGGCGATCGCCTTTCGGTAACACTCGATCGCCCCCAACAAATTACCCTGCTTGTGAAAAACATTTCCCAAGTTATAATGAACTTCCGCCCAATCTGGTTTCAAATCCAGAGCTTGTCGGTAGTGAAAAACCGCTTCATCCAGCCACGAATAGTCGTTGTAAAGTTGGCCCAAATAAGCATGAGCCAGAAAAAACTGCGGCGAAATCTCCAAAGCTTGCACAAAAGCGTCTCTTGCCGCCGTCGGATCGCCTTGAGCTTCGAGAATTTCGCCTAAAGTCGTGTAAGCCGAGGGCGAAAACGGTTGAAGTTCGATCGCCTTTTTGCAAAACTCGATCGCCTCAGTTAACTTCCCCCGGTTCAAATAAATTTGGGCTTGCCGGATATATTCTTCAGTGCTCATTGCTAGCCAGCAGTTGCGGTTTCTTTACCGCTTCAGTAAAACTTAGAAATTCTAATTTAAAAACTTTGTATTTATATTTTGCCCGATCGGGCGATCGATTAATTTTATCAATAACTGTCGATCAACTTTTTTGTAACTGCCCCTGCTTTAGTTCCTGCATTGAATATTTCAACCTCACCCCGCTTGTGGCAGAGTGAGGTTGAAATCCTTTAAAACTACCGGCTTTGTGAGAACAGCCCCGAATCTTATCCGGTGCCGCCCCACAACAGCCAGTTGTTTTAGAACAACTCGAAGTTGTTCGAGGTAATTGTCAGGCCAGGCTGCAACTGAGCAATAGTTAGCACTCCGTTGCTGCCGTTGAAGTACAACGCACCGTTTGATGGGTCGTAGACCAACTTGTTCGTCGCGGTTGCTCCTGCGGTGGTTGCGTTGAAACCAGAAATGACGACAAACTCGCTGGCCTCGATGCCGCTACCCAAAGCAGAGAACACACCGCCCTGTTTCAAGCTGATCTTATCTTCGCCTGGGGTAAAGTCAGTGATCGTATCTACGCCGAACTCGCCACCAGCACTCGCGAAGAAGTAGAACGTATCGCTGCCAGCACCGCCGGTCAGGACATCGTCGCCTCTGTCGCCAAAGATACTGTCATTGCCAGCGCCACCATTGACAGTATCGTTGTCTTTACCGCCGTAGAGGAGGTCGTTGCCGTCGCCACCGCTGACAATATCGTTGCCTCGGCCACCAAAGACTGTATCGCTGCCCGATCCGCCGAGTACGGTGTCGTTGCCGTTGTCGCCAGAAACCAAGTCATTGCCATCACCGCCGTCTACGAGGTCATCCCCTTTACCAGCAAAGATCCGGTCGTCGCCTGTGCCACCAGCGACCACATCCGCGCCGCTGCCTGCAAAGATATTATCGTTGCCGTCACCGCCGCCGACAGTGTCATTTCCGCCTCCGGTAATAATCAGGTCGTCGCCACCGCCACCGGCTACGACATCTGCGCCCCCAAAAGTCAGGATAATATCGTTATTTTCGCTGCCGTTCAACCTGTTGGCGCCGTTGATGCCGATAACGGTTGAGCCACCGCCACCACCACCACCTGGTAATGAACTTGCTGGCTGTGTTGGATTAGTTACCTGTGTCATTTACACTCCTCCTAAAAGATCAATCATTTTTCTACAATACACTTTTCCCTCCAAAGGGATTCAATAAATGAAACCGGACATCGGTTGAGACCCTAATTTACCCGGCTGCTATAAGCTGTCATGTAATTTAAATTGTCAGCAGCGAGCCTGGGAGCGCGAGTTGAATCCTGTATTCGTTGAGCAGCAAATCTCGGTTGTTTCCTGCTTTTGACTCTCGACTCCACCACTGCCTCCTCTAACACGAAAATATTCCACTTAAACGTTTGCGAGTTTACCATAATGACCGTCGGTGTGGCTAGTCATTATTAAAACAATAGCCGGAAGATACACAGAGACCATTTTTAATGGGAGTATGCTCTCAAGATTGAGAACTTGCACCGGGTCCTTAGCACTGTCGATCGCCGGAGAGTTCGATCGCCCGCAATGGGGCTGGAACTGAGCTGCGAGTTCTTTTAAGTACACTGTAGTTGACCAGACTTTTGATTTTCGCCAATAGTTCCCCAGGAATCAAAATTTTTTAACTGACTTTGAAAGCAAGCCGGCGCACACTGGAGGCCGTATTTAATCAAAAGTGCGTCCCAACACAGTCCCGGACGGACTTTTGAGTCTCATCACCTTGATGTTTCCAGCCAAATCACTCACGCTCAACGCAGGATTTTGGCTAAAAAACCCAGTTTTTCAACCACAATCCTTCATTTCAACCATGATCCGCATCCACCCGGACAATCAGACAATGCAGCGCTCGTCTTTTGGTGAAGTTGGGATGAACGGTGAGTCGGTAAAGTTGTGACGGTACTGTCACTAGATTTTAGATTTAGTCCAAAGATGAATCTGGGAACTGGGACTAGGATATAAAATTTGGAGATGCTGGCGACTCCTGCCCCAGTTATGGGTTAGCCCAATTGTAGTTATGAATAATTTACCTGTTTATCATGAATGCTGAAGCCGTCAATTTTTTGATGGCATCTATCGAACCCAATGTAAAATTCTTACCTCGATACTCGCCGGATTTATCTCCCATCGAGCTGTAGTGGGCAAAAATCAAAGCAATTTTGCCTTCTGAAGCATATCCACCTTCAAATGTTCTTGATGAAGCGATTACTAAAGCTATTAAGGCTCTTACTGATGAAAATGCTTGGCTATCCTTTCATCACTCTGGTCTCTTTTGAGAAGAAATTAAATAGTTAATTTTTGCGGTACTTTCGATGGCTAATATCTGTGGGTGAAAATATTAAGTTTTTAGCAAAGACTTTTTTACTAATTGTTGTTAACTTCGAGCTGATCATTAACGATTAGCAAATTACCCGAAATTTTGTTCGGCATTCATTCAGAGAAAATCTCTACTATTTATTTCTAGCGGTGTGCTTCAAGTTGCGCTGGTAACGCGTTGGAATTGCTCTGGCTGTCGTACTTGTAGATGTGAACGTGAGAGTCACTCTCGAAAATATAATTGATGGAAGTAGCTCCATAGTATGCCAGCGCTAGCAGCGACAAGAGATGAAGAACTCTATAAATTGGTTTCTCAGATACTTGGTTCATTTTGACTCCTACTTTTTATGCAAATAACGAATTTGGATACCGTGACGGCAGTTTTTTTTAGAAGTTCCCAAACATCTCGCACGTCTAAAAATTTAGCTGGCTCCCGTTATAAACTCCTGATGCCCGATCGCCAAAAATAAGTCGTACTTGAGATTTGAAACAGTTTTTGTTGCCTATTTCATATTGGAGTCTTTGCCTTGAGTTGTCTATCTAACTGCGGTAAGAGTTAGGCCTTTTGGCTGCCAGCGAACTCTACAATTTACTGTTTAGAGCTGCTACGATTTGAATAAAGAGAGCTGGGAAAGGTTACAGAGCAAAGAGCCTAGCTGTTTTTCAACACCTAGCCAGGATTTTCCCACATTCGATTAATGGTAGGTAGCAGCCGGAAGTATAAAAATTCTTAAGTTGGTCAGCGGCAGGCGGAAATATGTCTGAAGTTATATTTTTGCAAACAACAGGCCATGTTACATTACATATTAATTTTGAGCTTGGTTGAGGTGGCAGATAATTTTTGAGTAAAAAAATGTTGTGGTCGCTGTCCGACAGTTTCGGTCTGACAGTTTTGCATGAACAATTTTGACCGAAAGTATCCAGGATACAAGCCCCCGGAATCATCTGTCCCGAAATAAAAAACCTGTATCCGATGAAACTTGCCCCCCGAATTTCTCCGTGGGATCAATGCTTCAATTCTTTAATCTAAAATCTTTAATCTAAAATCGATTGACTGAGCCGCACCATTAATTCACAATGTGACAGAAAATTAGGCATCAGTCGATTGGATACTTCGGCGTGAGACCTTTGGCGAGCGCTGAGTCAATCTCGCTTAGTTGAACGATTTGAGATTTGAGATTTATTTGACAGATGAATCTAAGAGCTTGAACAAAAGCCTAAAATTTTGGGCTACTGGCAACTCCTGCCGGAAAATTGTATCCGTTTTTGGGCGGGTTCAAAAAGCAGAAGGCAGAATTTGATAGCGGTAAAAAAATACTGTTTTAGAATTCAGAATTTTTAGGGGATTCTACCTTCTCGCTGCATTTTTTTTACTATCAAATATGAAACAAGATAAATTACTCGCTGCCAGGAGCGATGCACGCAGAATAATTTAGGACGAGATAAGCGACTTTGTTGAAGCTAGTTGCTTCCACAATTTATTATAATTCTTGCTCGCATTGAGCAGTTTTTACAACAGACTTTTTGCTGGTAATTTGCAAAAGGGATAGGGGCAGAACAACAGGCCAAAACAGAGGCCCGATTATTAAGGCTATCCAAGATATCACGTCTTTTTTAGATGTCGCAGTATCATTCAAAAAACTTTTGAACCAAACAAGAAAAACGATTAAGGCAATCGAAAAGTAGCTAATCATTATCATTTTTTTACCTGCCTGCCTATAGATGGGATAGAAGTATTTATAATTATTGTATCTCAGGCCGTGGCTCGCCGATCGCAACTTTATGCGCTGAGCTGCAAGCTGCAAGTGTCTAAAACCCAAAGTTTCACAGCTATCCAAGTCCATAGCCTGCCAGGTGGAGCGGACGTACTCACCCTGCGCGGCGGTATTGGGAACTCAAAGCCTTGCGTTCATGGCTTTTCGAGGTTTTGTCAAACCTTGAGGCTACTACCCCAATCATAGCTTATGCGATCGAGGTCTTGGGTTTTCTGTGATTTAACTCACGTATACTGGCAGACTTAGGTCACAAACGGAGCCAAGAACGATCACACAGCTTAGCCGACTGCAATCACCCTACTCTTTTGTCAAATGCTCGATATTATAATAGTCGAGTTCAACGAGATTTCATGCAAGCTCTGACTTTAAAATCTGATCGGGCGATCGCTGAACTGTTCTATCAAGTCACCAATTCCGGCAATCTGACTCGCACTCAAAGCCACGGATTGGGCGAACTCTGCCAAAGCGCTCTCAGCGAAGACGCCAGAGATGCAGTCAACCGCCTGCTGCACGCCATCCGCCGGGGATGGGTCAGGATTTCCGATTAGTCCCCTCACACACAAAGTTGAGATGAGTATTTCTACTTTCTCTCCTGTCAAGCTTTGCCAACAATAAGATTGAAGTGAGTAGGTCGCTCCATTAACCCTCTCAAAAAAAAATTGTAGTGCGATCGAAAAGCTCGACCCGGTTTCTTGAAGAAGCCGGGATTTTTGATTTGAAGCAGCCAGTCGATTTTAGATTTTAGATTTTAGATTTTAGATTTTAGATGAACTTCACAGATGAATCTGGGAGCTTGAACTAGAGCCTAAAATTGGGGGGGATGGCCGCTCCTGTCGGAAACTTGTATCGGTTTTTTGGGGCGTTATTAAGTATATCCACGGAACAGAGACCACACCAAGAAACTAGGTAAATGTAGGTAAAAGCGGGTTTCTAAACAGGCTAAATGTTTTACTCTGAATTAAGCCTAGCGCTTTCGCTAGCAGTCATTAGTAATCTCTTAATAGATAAATCTTAATTTATTTGTCACCGTTTCTTAACCAAAAGTAGAGATGTGGGAGTTACCAGAAGCTAGGAATCGGGGCGGGGTTTGTATTTCAAGTAGCAGAGCTATCGAGGAAATATCCGCTCCCCATGTCCCGCTGACACAAATCACTCATCAAGAGCCAATCGATCACATTTACTCCCGTAGTTGAATCACATAAAAATTGGGAAAATCAGTCAATACTGTCAAGAGTGAGTTCAAAAACAAAACACATGATCACCACCCAAACGCTTTTACCTCAATTTACGATTGCAGAGCTAGTCTTTCAGGTATATCACTCCGGTCTGCTGACTCCCACTCACCGACAACAGCTCAAAGCAGCCCTGTTAAATGACTGTCTTACCGAAGAAGATCAAACAGCCATCAACCGCTTGCTCCACGCCGTTCGCCGGGGCTGGCTGAAAGTTGTAGATTAAACTCGGTTCTAAATTTTTTGCCACTACTCTTTAAATGCACTGTCACTTGAAGGCAGAATTAAATCCCCTTAAAAAAATCAGGCATTAGCCTAAATGTAGGGTGCGCCAGAAGCACCCTGCGGTTTTAACTTCTATTTTCTCAGCTTATTTAGTCAGAGATTGTGCCGTCAGGCATCATGGCCTCT
The DNA here is from genome assembly GCF_036701555.1 of Microcoleus sp. Pol10D4. Taxonomy (NCBI): domain Bacteria; kingdom Bacillati; phylum Cyanobacteriota; class Cyanophyceae; order Oscillatoriales; family Microcoleaceae; genus Microcoleus; species Microcoleus sp. Pol10D4. The sequence goes on along the minus strand of NZ_JAUBRA010000009.1, from coordinate 127,911 downwards.
CTCAGATTCGCTTCATCCAAATTTGTCCCGCGCAAAGAAGCTTGATGCAAGTTTGCTCCCCGGAGATTTGCTCCCTTAAGGGAAACTCCGCTCAAATCTGCTTGATGGAGATTTGCACAGCTCAAGTTAGCTCCGCTCAAATCGGCTCCCTTCAAATCAGCTTTTTCCAGATTTGCTTCCGTCAAATTAGCCCAACTCAGATTTGCTTGAGTTAGGTTAGCACGGCTGAGGTCAGCTTGTGTTAAGTTCGCATCCGTTAAATTTGCTTTGCTCAGGTTGATTCCGCAAAGCTTTACTTCTGTCAAGTTTGCACCTTGGAAGTTAGCGTTAACTGCATAAACTTGAATCAAAATTGCCCCCTGAAGATTTGCATCTCTCATGTCTGCACCCCTGAGACTCGCCCCCGTTAAATCGGCTCCACTGAAGACGACACTCCGCAAGATGGCGCCGCTCAAGTTCGCTCCCACCGCCTCGCATTCGCCAAAATTAGCGGACATGAGGTTGCCTTGGGAGAGGTTGGCTTGACTGATATCTGCTTGATACAGATTAGCTCTGTAGAGGGTGAGACCGATCGAATTTGCACCTTTTAAATTAGCGTGACTCAGGTCAATATCGCGCAAATTTGTCCTTGACATATGGACACCGCTCAGGTCTACTTTGTGAAAAACCCGTTCTCCGGCTGCATACCGTCTGAGAAGTTCATCTGCATCCATGTCATTTTCCCCAAAATAATTAATAATACCTTTGATATTTCCATAATATTAGGCATGAGCGACCTTTACATTTCTTGGGCTGATTACCATCGGAAAATTGAGGATTTGGCTGTAAAAATTGAGGAATCTCAGTGGAAATTCGATCGAATTGTCTGTCTGGCGAGAGGAGGGCTGCGGGTTGGAGATACTCTGTCACGGATTTTCGACAAACCTCTGGCAGTTTTAGCGGCCTCGTCCTATGGTGGGGCCGAGGGAAATGTCCGGGGTGCGATCGAGTTTGCCCGCGATTTGACAATGGTGGGCGATAATTTGGGCAGCCGCATTCTCCTGGTTGACGATTTGGTGGATTCGGGAATTAGTTTAGAACAAGGTATCGCTTGGCTGAAGAGTCGCTACGGCGAGGATATTCAGGAAATTCGGACTGCTGTAATCTGGTACAAGGCTTGTTCTGTTGCAAAGCCGGATTATTATGTAGATTATTTGGCTGACAATCCTTGGATTCACCAACCTTTTGAAATGTACGAAAAGATGAGTGCGGCTGATTTGGCTGCGAAAGTTGGGAGTTAGTCTATAAAAAACTAAAGTCTGGTCAATTTTTTATAGTGTTCTCCCGATCTTTTGCACTTTTTGGCATAGTCCGCCAGGGGTTAAAAACCCCTGTCTCATAGCTAAAGTCCTCGGAAAGAGGACTGGATATTTATCAAGGTTGGGCAGTCGGTTTCAACCAACTTTAGCTATGAGACGAGGAATTAATTCCCCGGCGGGCTTGTGATTAAGTGCAAGTCTGCTGATACAATTAGCGAACAGAAAGAATACGATCGCCCAATTCCATACTATCTGCCAAAACTTCCTGCCGCGCCCACCTATCCGCCGCCAAAATATCGTCTAAAGCAGGGCTTTCACAGTTATCGGCTTGATGTTTGTCGCACGCCTTTTCAATCAACTTTGGAATATCCAAAAACTGAATCTTCTCCTGCAAAAATAGCGCTACTGCCTGTTCGTTTGCCGCATTCAGCACTGCAGGCATCGAACCGCCCGCACGTCCCGCCGCATAAGCCAACTGCATACAAGGATACTTTTCGTGGTCGGGTTCTCGGAAAGTCAAATCCCCAGCTTTTACCAAATCCAGCCGTTCCCAATCTGTATGAATTCGATCCGGCCAAGACAAAGCGTAAAGCAGCGGCAATCGCATATCCGGCCATCCCAATTGCGCCAAAACCGATGTATCTTGTAGCTCAATTAATGAGTGGATTATGCTCTGAGGATGGATGACAATATCAATGTCGTCATAATCCATCCCGAACAAGTAATGAGCCTCAATTACTTCTAATCCTTTATTCATCAAAGTAGCAGAATCGATCGTGATTTTCTGCCCCATCGACCAATTTGGATGTTTTAAAGCATCGGCAACTGTTACTCCTGCTAATTTGTCGATCGGCAAATCTCGAAAAGACCCGCCCGAAGCAGTGAGAATAATTCGTCGCAACCCGCCAACCATAACACCTTGCAGGCACTGAAAAATTGCTGAATGTTCCGAGTCAGCGGGCAATATTTTAACGCCATATTTTTCGATTAAGGGGTTGACAACCGGGCCCCCTGCGATTAATGTTTCTTTATTGGCTAAGGCGATATCTTTGCCTGCTTTGATAGCTGCAATTGTTGGCAGCAAACCGGCACAGCCAACTATGCCCGTGACGACGGCTTGAGCGTCACCGTATTGGGCAACTTCGACAACGCCTGACTCGCCAGCAAGTAAAATAGGTTGAGGGTCGATATCTGCGATCGCCTCCTTCAATTCCTGTAATTTATCTTCGTCGCAAACCGCGACAATTTCCGGTCTAAACTGGCGAATTTGCTGGGCCAGCAACGTTACATTTCGTCCGGCGGTTAACCCGACAATCCGAAATTGATCGGGGTATTGAGCTACAATATCCAGAGTCTGAGTGCCGATGGAGCCTGTGGAGCCGAGAAGAGTTATTGCTTTCACAATTTTTTAATGTTTTGTGGATTATTCTAATATTACGATTGCGGGGATAAAAATTAGTGGTTAACTATTGCGTGGAAAGCACATTCGATGGAATCATATTTTGAGTGACCACCTAGTGCCAGATTTCATGCAGAATAGGGAAAATTTTGCTGATGACCGTGAGGACATCAGTGTCTCGATCGCCGAAAATAGAGAGGAAGGTCGATCGCAGCTACCGTCGAGTTTGGTTTGGGCGATCGCTACTGCTGCGGCAATTTTCTTTTTGTGTAGCAGTTTACGGCACGCTTTATTCCAATCAACTGCTTTCGATTTGGGAATTTTTGACCAAGCAATTTACTTAATCAGCCAAAATCAAACGCCTTTTTCTTCTTTAATGGGGATTCATATTTTGGGCGATCACGCAGCGGTAATCTATTATCCACTAGCTTGGCTGTACAAAATTTACCCGGATGTGCATTGGTTGCTGTTGGTACAAGCAGTTGCTTTATCCCTGGGCGCTTGGCCTACGTGGAGTTTAGCGCGTTTTGCAGGTTTAAATCAAGAACAATCCCGTGCGATCGCATTGATTTATTTGCTCTATCCGGTGGTATTTAACATCAATTTATTTGATTTTCACCCGGAAGTAATCGCTTTACCCGCACTTTTGGCCGCAATTTTGGCGGCGCGTTTAAATAAAATTGTGTGGTTTTGTACCGCTATTCTGTTAGTTCTCAGTTGCAAAGCGGTTTTGTCTATAACCGTTGCTGCCATGGGTTTCTGGCTGTTTTTTTGCGAAAAAAAGCAACGGTACGGGGCGATCGCACTTTTGCTGGGTGCAGCTTGGTTTTTGATAGCTTCCCAGAAAATCATCCCCTTCTTTAGCGGCAGCGAAGTCGCTGGAGTCGGGCGCTACAGCTATTTAGGCAAATCCGTACTAGAAATTATCATCAATCTCATATTAAAACCACAGTTAGTATTAGGAAAAATTCTTTCATTCGATACATTCAAATATTTATTTCTCCTCGCCTTACCTGTGATTTGGCTGCTATTGCCATTTTCGGGAAAACTACGCCTACAATATTTAACAGCGCTAATTCCTGCCATCCCTACCCTGCTGATCAATATCCTCTCTGACTTGTCATTTCAACGCAGCTTAGCCTATCAGTATTCAGTCCCTGTAATTCCATTTTTATTTTTAGCAGTAATCTCGAAGGAAGAAACAAGGAACAGGGAAGAAATAAAAGGCAACAAGGAAGAGGAAAAAGCAAATAAGCAACATTTTTTAACATGGGTCAATCTGCCACAAGTTAAAAACTTCCGAATTCCTCAACTTTGGCAGGGAATTCAATTACCGAGGATCATGATAATTTGGTCATTACTAATTTTCCTATGTGTGGGCGAATATAAAGATTTTTATTTGTACCTAAATAGACTAGATACCTGGCAAGCTACACGCGAAGCAGTCGCACAAGTTCAACCTCAAAGCAGTATTTTAACCGATAATAGACTTGCCCCTCACTTTGCCCATCGCCCAATAGTAAAATTGCTTTCACAAATTTCGCCCCAAACAAATTTAGCTGAATTTCAATACATATTATTAAACCTACGCCATCCCTGGCCTGATACTGAAAAACTTGGTGATACCTTAGCAACTCAACTTAAAAAATCTCCAGATTTTCACTTAAATTATCAAAAAAACCAAGTTCTGCTATTTAAACGAATCGCTGATTAAACCAATAAAATGCTAACTTTAAAATCCCTAAAATCTCATCCAGTATTTTTAATGATTGTTGTGACAACGATAGTCTTATTTACCGCCAGCAGCGCGCGGCACGCTTTGTTTCAGTCAACTGTATTCGACTTAGCAATTTTTGATCAAGCAATTTATTTAATCTCCCAAAATCAAACGCCATTTTCCTCTTTGCTCGCCATAAATATTTTGGGCGATCACGCCTCTTTTATTTTCTATCCCCTAGCTTTACTTTACAAAATATATCCCGATGTTCACTGGCTTTTTTTAGTGCAAGCTGTTTCCCTCGCTTTAGGTGCTTGGCCGAGTTGGAGTTTGGCACGTCAAGCCGGGTTAAATAATAGTATATCTTGGGCGATCGCCTGTATTTACCTCCTGTATCCATTAGTATTTAATGTCAATCTCTTCGACTTCCACCCAGAAGTAATTGCTTTACCAGCACTGCTAGCAGCAGTCTTAGCCGCGAGGCTGAATAAAACATTGTGGTTTTGTGCTGCTATTGTATTAGTTTTGAGCTGCAAAGCCGTGCTATCTTTAACTGTGGCTGCGATGGGTTTGTGGTTGTTGTGTTTTGACAAAAAACGCACCTGTGGGCTCATAGCTCTATTTCTAGGCGCGGGTTGGTTCCTGGTAGCTACTCAGGCAGTTATACCGTATTTTAATCAGGGAAGAGCACCTGCGGGAATCTGGCGATATCAATATTTGGGAAACTCGGTTTTTGAAATTGCTATTAATTTAATAGTGAAACCAAATCTAGTTTTAGAGCGTTTGTTTTCTCTAGAGACTTTTGGATACTTAGCGTTATTGCTATTACCTGTAATTTGGTGGCTGTCCCCGCGTCATCTGTCATCTTTAATTAGTGCTGTGCCGATTTTGGCGCTAAATATTCTTTCCTATAGCCCCGCTCAGCGGGATTTAATTCATCAATATTCGGTGCCCATATTGCCGTTTTTGTTGGTTGCAGTAATTTCCAGTTTAGCAGCTAGCAATCAGCAAAAGGGAAAGACAATATTTGATAGATTGCCAATTCCTAATTATCCATTGCCTAGAGTCATTGTAATTTGGTCGTTGATTGCTTTTTTAGCTTTAGCGAAATACGGCTATTTTTGGACTATTTATTTAAATGGACTCGACACTTTGCCAGCTACCAAAGAGGCAATTTCTCTTGTTAAAACCAAAGGCAGTGTTTTAACAACTGCTCAGATTGCTCCGCACTTAGCGCACCGCCCTGTAGTAAAATTTACTGAGGCTCACGCCCCGCCTGCAAATCTCGCAGAATTTGATTATGTATTGCTGAACCTCAGATATCCTGGCTGGATGAGCGATCGAGCTTTTGTTAATAACTTAGTAACTCAACTAAAAAACACCCCTCAATTTCAACTAACATATCAGAGAGACGACATATATCTATTTACTAAGAGTCATTAGTCAACAGTCAACAGTCAACAGTCAACAGTCAACAGTCAACAGTCAACAGTCAACAGTCAACAGTCAACAAATTCGTGCTAATCCTCCACTTTCAAAGCCCTTCTTGCCAACTTCACGTAAGTTTTCACAGTTTCATAAGGCATTTCCAAATCACCAGCAATATCAAACAAAGATTCCCCCAATTCCCGGCGCGCCAAAATCGTCGCCCAAGTTTCAGCAATCTCAGCAGCGCGACTTCCGCCTGTACGCTTTCTCAGTGCCATAAACTTCTGTGTCAATTCATCTATTCGCGCCGCCAATACGCTTTGTATCGATACTTCAGGTAGCGCTTCTGTCAACCATTGTGATCGCGTTTGTCCCAATCCAAAAGTTGTTTTGTGGCCAGTGCCGCAATAAGGGGCTAACCGCCCCAAAGCATAAAATAATTGTACAAAATCAGGGCGATTGTGAGCCGATCGCCCTAGCCCAAATTCCACAGCCCCAGTGAATCCCGTTACCATGCCTTTTTTGCCCGCCGCTACCTTTTGCGACTCCAATTTGTGGCGGCTAATAATTGCATTTTCATCAATCCAATTCAAAAATTCTGCTTGGTCAAAATTTACCCCCGAAAAGTTATTCCAGCGGCGCAAATAGCTGTGAAAAACATTTTCGGGAACTGGCAAAGGGAAGTGATGCCCTTTGCTACGAAAGCTTGTAGGAGTCACAAAACTAAGTTTGATGGTGGGCGAAAATGGGAGTTCTGCTGTTAATAATTGCTGGTAAGTTGTGGGTTCAAAAGCAATATCCCAAGAGCGAATTAGTAGGGGAGAATTTCGCAAATCTATCTGTTCGGGCAAATTTTGCAGCCACTGACTCAGCCACTGCACTACTGGCTTTGAAAATCCTGTTACGTACCAGCGATAAATTAGATCGCCCAAAAGCTGAAATTCTTTGCCACCGGGAAGCAAATCACCTTCCAATCCCGAAATAGTAAAGGCTTTTTCGGACTGTTCATCGTGCAAAAGTTGCGATAAATCCGGGTCAGTTTGGTGTACTTGACCTAAAAACCAAGCGTGCAAACCTATAGCATACTGCGCGTACAGATAGCTAGCAGCGCCGGGAGTCAATTCAAACACTAATCCGACTAACTCGGTGTCATCCGGCCAAATCAGCCCAGACGGAAGAGATTTTCGATCGCCGGTGCCGGTGCGCTTCGGGGAAGTTGCCATCAGATGCCACTAACAGGGACAGGGCTGTGCTATCTTATCAGATTTTTATCCCCTTTGGGGGATAATTGTTGAGGGTCCTCAATCGCCCAAATCTTTTGGCTGCTTCAAAAACCGGGTCTGCAGCCAGTTTCCCGCACCTTCCGCGATAGACAAAAACCACTAAAAAACCAACAACCTAAAACTCAATCTTTGTCAAGGTTTTCCTCCTTGTAAGTAAACAGAAACATACAAGTGTTTAAAACCCCATTCTGCGCTACAATTGTTAAAAGCTCGTAGCATCCTCAACTCCGATCCTAAACTATGAACACAACAGAGAACACAACAGAAAAATCTAAACTCTCCAACGAAAAAACTTTGGAGGCGATGAAGAATTTCTCCGAAACCTACGCCAAGCGCACGGGAACTTACTTTTGTTCCGAGCCTTCCGTCACTGCTGTGGTGATAGAAGGACTAGCCAAACACAAGGATGAACTAGGTGCTCCCTTATGTCCTTGTCGGCATTACGAAGATAAAGAAGCCGAAGTAAAAGCCGCCTACTGGAACTGTCCCTGCATTCCCATGCGCGAGCGCAAAGAGTGTCACTGTATGTTATTTCTGACGCCAGATAACGATTTCGCTGGAACTAATCAGGAAATAGGAATGGATCAGATTCAAGCTGTCAGAGATACTATGTAATCGGTTAAGCAGGCGGTCGTGAAAGGGCAGTAGTTTTGAAAACAGGTCGTTATTTTTCCTATTTTTAAGGCTTAGCTATTTAAAAAAATCGATCGCCGCCTACTCAAACACACATCCGCCATCGAAAATCCCCAATCTCCAATCGAATGACAGAGGAAATCCCGCTCGACTTTTGGCAAGGTATCGAACAGTTTAACAGCCAAGAATTTTACGCTTGTCACGATACTTTAGAGGCTTTGTGGATGGAAGCCGGTGAGCCGGAAAAAAGGTTTTATCAGGGAATATTGCAAATTGCGGTCGCGCTTTATCACTTAGGAAATCAAAACTGGCGTGGTGCAGTAATCTTGCTGGGAGAAGGAATAAATCGGCTCAGTTATTATCAGCCGAGTTATGCCGGAATAGCTGTTGAAGACTTGCTCGGACAAAGTGCTAAACTTTTGAGCGCTTTGCAACAAGCTGGCCCGCAAGAAGTAGCTAAATTTCAACCGTTGTTCGCAGGTACAGAAGTTGCAGGATTGCAATTGCCGCGAATTATCAACTTACCAAAAAGTTAAATAAATGTTTGTATTAGGGTTTGCAGCCGACTTAGCCTCTACACCGAGGAGGGCTTTCTTGCCGGCTGTCCAAGTATATTAATTTGCTGTGGAACGAGCCTCTTGCCCGTTCCCGGTTAAGACAGTTGCAGCAACTCAGCAAAATAACCAATTAAATTCGCTGCTCTCTTGCTAGGATAATTGGTTGAGACTCTCGGGTCAATCGATCGACCTCACGGGAATCCTTCTGGCCGTTAAGATAAAATACCTAACTGGAGATAATGCCCTTCAGTAATTTCACAAATATTGAGGCTCCAAGCTTATGATGCCCTCCGCTAAACTACTCAATTCCAGAATATTCAAAGGATTATCGCTGCTGTTGCCCCTGACTCTGGCAGGCGCGATCGCCTCTCCCACCTATTCGCAAGCCGACGCGCCGCGTACCCTCAGCGTGCGATCGGACATTCAAGAAGCCGACTCCAAAACCGGCATCGTGACAGCCCGCGGCAACGTCCAAATCAACTATCCAGCCCGCCAAATACAAGCAACCGCAGCTCAAGCTCAATACTTCAGCCGCGAGCGCCGGATCATTCTCAGCGGAGATGTTTACGTATTGCAGCAGGGCAACAGCCTGCGCGGCGAAACCATAACATACCTCATCGACGAAGGGCGGTTTATTGCCCTGCCAGACAATCCAGGACAGGTAGAATCTGTTTATTTGGTTGCTCCGGAACAAGATGCGGCAGCCCAAAATGCAGTAGGCTCCCCACGTCCAACTACAGCCCCCCGGTAACAGTGGCTTGCAGCAGCGAAATTTCGCCTCAGCCAAAATATACTACTTGGGATAGATGCGAAATTTCGTCTTTATAAAACTCACCAACTTGAAAAGGTAAAATTTAAATTAGAGACTCGATCGCACAAAGCTGCAGTCTGAAATTTAGCTTGTAGAGGTTGCCGGGAGCGAAAATGAAAATTGTACTCGAAAATATTCACAAATCCTACGGAAAACGCAATGTAGTTAGTCGCGTCAACCTGTCGGTAGCCCAAGGAGAAATCGTAGGATTGCTAGGCCCAAACGGTGCCGGCAAAACCACAACATTTTACATAGCAACCGGATTAGAAAAACCAAATCAAGGCACCGTTTGGCTAAATGATTTAGACATCACTAAATTGGCAATGCACCAGCGAGCGCATTTGGGAATTGGCTATCTCGCTCAAGAAGCAAGCATTTTCCGAAACATGAGCGTGCGCGACAACATTTTGTTAGTCCTAGAACAAACTCAAGTGCCGCGCTGGGAATGGCGCGAGCGAGTCGATTTCCTATTGCAAGAATTTCGGTTAGAAAAAATAGCATCCAGTTTGGGAATTCAAATATCTGGGGGAGAAAGGCGGCGGACTGAACTAGCCAGAGCATTAGCTGCAGGGCGAGACGGGCCCATGTTCCTATTTTTAGACGAACCGTTTGCAGGCGTCGATCCAATCGCCGTAGACGAAATTCAAACCATTATTGCTAAACTGCGCGATCGCAAAATCGGCATCCTCATCACCGATCACAACGTCCGAGAAACCCTCGAAATTACCGATCGAGCCTACATCATGCGAGACGGCCAAATTTTAGCCTCCGGGGCTGAAGAAGAACTCTACAGCAACCCTTTAGTGCGACAGTATTACTTAGGTGACAACTTCGTGCGATAGTCTTTTGAAGGCATTCAGCAAACGGCAGAATTTTAGACTTTAGATTTTAGATTGAGGAGCAATCTGCGAGAAAGCGCCACTATGAAAATAGCAATATCCAATTCTTTGAATCCCATCAACTGGCTGCCGAGAATTTCAGTAATGGACTGGTACATTACCAAAGAACTAATCGGCCCATTTTTATTTGGCGTCGGACTCTTTACATCCGTCGCCGTCACAGTTGGAGCTTTATTTGAATTAGTCCGCAGAGTAGCAGAATCCGGCCTCCCCTACGGCGCAGCCATAGAAATTTTTCTCCTGCAAATTCCCTACTTCGTAGTATTGGCTTTCCCCATGTCAATGCTGCTAGCAACCTTAATGGCCTACAGCCGAATGTCCAGCGACAGCGAACTCATCGCCCTCCGCAGTTGCGGAGTTAGCGTTTACCGATTGATACTGCCTGCAGTGATAATGAGTTTAATTGTTGCCGGCTTCACCTTTGCTTTGCAAGAGTTAGTCGTCCCCGCCGCTAGCTACAGAGCTACTGTCACTTTAGACAGAGCCCTGAAGCGAGAAAAACCGATATTTCAAGATAGAAATATTATCTACACAGAATTTCGCAAACCAGAAAAAGGCGGCGACGAAATCCTCGCCCGCTTTTTTTATGCAGAACAATTTGACGGCCAGCAAATGAAAGGTTTAACAATTATCGATCGCTCCACCCCTGGCCTCAATCAAATCGTTTCTTCAGAATCAGCTACTTGGAATCCCTCAGAAAATACCTGGGATTTTTTCAACGGAACCGCTTATATAGTTGCTCCTGATGGCTCTTACCGCAATATAGTTAGGTTTCAACACCAGCAGTTGCAACTGCCACGCACGCCATTAGATTTAGCTGCTAGAGCGCGGGATTTCAAGGAAATGAACATTGCCCAAGCTTTAGAGCGTTTGGATATCCTTAAAAACAGTGGCGACGAACCGCAAATTCGCAAATTAAAGGTGCGGATTCAAGAAAAATATGCTTTTCCTTTCGTGTGCATGGTATTTGGTTTAGTGGGAGCCGCTTTGGGAACTCAACCGCGCCGCTCCGGCCGAGGAACGAGTTTTGGTATTAGCGTAGTTGTGATTTTTACTTACTACGTATTTTCTTTCATCACCAGTTCTATGGGCGTGAAAGCTGTTTTGACTCCGATTCTTTCGGCTTGGCTGCCCATCGTGTTTGGTTTGGGAATCGGGGGATTGTTGTTGGCGCGGGCCGCCGCTAGGTAAGTTTTACCACTAACATTGGGAATGGCGAATTCGGAACTTGTACTGCAATTTGACTGCCTTCGGCTCCCTTCCCTTCGACTATGCTGAGGAGAACCGAAGTCGAAGGAAAGGAACCGCGTAGCCTAAGTATTGGGAATTGATAATATCGTTTTCGTGGCCGAACTTCCTTCATTTAAGGATTAGAAAAAGTATTGATTTGGCCACCGCCAATGTAGCGTCCCGGAGCCAAGGAGCGGGGTGTAGCAAAAGTTTGAGGTTGAATGGGCTGCACGCCCTGATTTGTGTTTTGGGGAACAACTCCAAAGTTAGGCTGATCCGGCAAATTAAGCTGACTCGGTGGAGGTGTTTGAAATTGAGAATTCGCTGAATTGGGAGAGAATTGAGGGCTAATTATCTTACTTCCCCCAATCACATTCGGAAAGGGAGATGGACCGACATTTGGAAGTAGAGGTGTTGGTGAAGGTATGGCTACTGGAAGTGCCACAGGTTGAACTTCAGGTGCGAAGCCTGAGCCAGATAAATTAGTTTGGTAGGGGTTTTTCGGCAAAGCCACCGTTGCAGCCCCTGCATTAATTTCGGGGAGGTTCGGTACTCTGGAATTTAACCCCCCCAATGATTCAGGGACTGTAGCTGTCGGTTTTAAGAATTCTTGAGATTCCTTGCTCACAGTATTTGTCGGAACCACAATTGGGGGAAGTGCTGTGGGAACATTCACAGGATTTGCTCCACTTTGAGCAGTAGCGGTCGTTGGGAGCAAATTTGTCGCATTTCCTGCAGCCGGATCGGAAGCCGGTCGATCGAGCAATGTAGCCGATTCTGCTGTTTTCTCACCCGAAGCCGCCGTTGCCGAAGTGTTAGCAACGACGTATTTTTTCATAGCTGCTTGCAGCGGACTCAAAGGCAGAGAATTTTCGTTTTGTTTACCGGAATTAGCATCACTCGACGCCTGCGATAAAGTTGCTGTCGCTGTAGCCCCAGACTCAGGCTTGATCGTTTTTATCTCGGAAGTCAGTCTCCCACTGCCAGATAAACTCAACGCTGATGTTGCGTTTGAACTTGGCAAACTGGAATTTTGGGGGTTATTGTTTCCGGCCTCGACAGCAGGATTTGCTAAATTTGGCAAGGGGACCAATCCGCTGCTTCCTACCCGCTTGGAGGCTGAAGATGGCTGAGGATTTTCTAAGTCCCGATCTCGAAGTTCCTCGAATAAACCTTTGCTTTTTACTACTGATGAATTTAACAAGTTCAGTTCAGAAGCAGTAGAGCCCTTAAACTGATTGACTAGCACTGGTGAGCTGTCGATTTCAGCCGCAATGGCAGTATCTTCAGCAGATAGTCCCGATAGCGAAGCTGGAGTGTTTGAGGCTGGTTCTTCTTCGCCATCTATACTCAACCTTTCTGGATTTACAGAGACCTCCCAGATAAATAACCCCCCTGCACAGAGCACGGCTAACGGAGCCCAAACCGCAGGTTGCGTCCAGTGGCGCAACCGCGCTATTAGATAGCGGACTGATGTAGGAAATCGCTTAAAAATTGACATAGTTTTGCTTCCTTCCGAGCGTGCGGATTTAAAACTATTTTTCCTAGTCTACCACATCAATCTTGATTATTTTTGCTATGCCGGGTAAGTGCGATCAAGAGCATCTCGGTTTGGCTTTTACTGTCGGTGTGCGATCGTCAGGCTGGCTATATTTATAGACTTTGCTGTGCGGGACGGATCGGAGTCCCAAAAAACGCTTTTTACTTTCTGCAGAGATGCTCGGAGTACGATCGAACTTTTGATTGAAAGTTGCGAAAGCTCAATGCAACCGGTGAAAATCCATAAAGCACTGGTAGAAATATGTCTTGCTTTCCTTAAATCAATAGGCATAAGATGATAAAATTTTATGGGATGCTGTGCGCGGCCTGCCGGGTCTGTCAGCCGATCGACCTCAAACCAAAATGTCAAGGTAAAATGTCAAGGTAAAATTGGCAATTGCCCAGAACAACACGAATAGGAAAGTTGAGAGGAAATTAATGAAAAAAGTAGTTGAAGTATTAGCAAATCGGGAACAACTAATAGATCGATCGCTGGAGATTGTGCTGTCGAAAATCTCAGAAGCCATAGCAGAACGCGGACTTTGTACGATCGCCGCTGCGGGCGGAAGCACACCGGAACCACTCTACAGAGCGATCGCAGCCCAAGACCTGGCTTGGGACAAAATTCACGTTTTCTGGGGCGACGAACGCTACGTTCCCCCAGAACACCCAGACAGCAATCAAAAAATGGCGCGCCTCGCATGGCTCGATCGAGTCAAGATCCCCGCCAGCAACATCCACCCCATGCCCACAGGCGCCGGCGACCCCGCAGCCGACGCTGCCGCGCACCAAACCGAATTGCAGCAGTTCTTCAAAGTATCCGATGGCGAGTTTCCTGCCTTCGACATCATTTTATTGGGCATAGGAGACGACGCCCACACAGCCTCTCTATTTCCCGGCACCGCAGCCTTGGAAGTCCGGGATGCCCTAGTAACTGTCGGCAACAAAGACGGTCAACCCCGCATTACCTTTACAGTCCCCTTAATCAACCGGGCCCGGTGCGTCATATTCATGGTCGCAGGAGCCAGCAAACAACCCGCCCTAGCTCAAATTTTTGCCCCCGCAGCCGACGAAATGACCTATCCAGCCAGACTCGTTCAACCAGAAGGCGAACTTTGGTGGCTGCTCGATGCGGCGGCTGGCGAAACAGTAAAATAGCCGACAGAGCCGCAAGCGTGCCAACACAGTCAGGATTATCACTAACTCAATCTTGCCCATCACAGCTAACGTCACGGCGTCAGCTCAGTTGCTAGTATTAGAAGCAATATAAGAATTGTGGCGGTTAAAGTTAAAATTTGACCATATACACGAGTATTTTTGTCAGGAACCTCAGCCTAAAGGCATGAGGCTTGAAAGAGAAATCTAACAAGCCATTCTGACCAGCCTAAGTCTTAACTGACTACGTTTTGTGAGTCACGACACCCTGGGATACGAAGCTAGTCCCTTGCTCTGTCGCTAGTGGTTAAAAAGTTCTAAGGTCACTGGAACAGTGCTGCTAGCCTAACAAGCTCCCTAAACATTGGCGAAGCTAACTTTACCCCAGAAATGGGAGATTGAGGACAACCATATCCTCACGGGGGGGCAACCATACCCCCCTACCCCGCAAGGGGATTCAATTCAATGTAAAGCCGTCCTGTAAGGACGGGGTTTCAGAGCCAACGACTTTTTATGAGGCTGATTTGAAAATCTGGCCGATAGCAAGGAGAAATCGATGATTGTCTGTCCCAATTGCAATCACCAGAACCCCGACGGGGCCAGCCAGTGTGAGGCTTGCTACACGCCTTTACCTGTTACCGCAAGTTGCTCGAACTGCGGTGCAGCAGTTCAGACAGATGCAGCATTTTGCGGTCAGTGTGGCTTTAACTTGCGTCCGGGTTCCATAGTTCCAGAAGTTGAGGTGACAGTACCGTCCCCCTCGCCTGTAGGCCCCACAGTGGTATCGTCACCGGCGCCCGATTTAGTGTCACCCGAACCCCTGATGGCCATGGAACCTCTAGTTACCCTGAATAAGGGTCTCAACTTGGAAAAAACTCCCGCCAGCATTCCGACGATTCCAGATCCCCCGCCTTCGCCCTCGGTTCCTGTTACAACTGAATCGGTGGCAACACCAGTAAATATCTCTCCTCCGGTTCCGGATCCACAGCCAGCAGGTGTAGCTAAAACTCAACTGCAACAGCAGTCGGCCCGCCTGCTACACGTTCAGACAAATACGCCGATGGAATTGCCTCACAGTCTGTCTGTGGTTCACATAGGCAAGCCAAATGACTTAGTGCCGCCGGATATTGATGTTTCGGGATTTGCTAATTCTGAGATAGTTTCTCGGGTACACGCAAATCTCCGGGTGGAGGGAGATGCTTGCTACCTAGAAGATGTAGGCAGTTCCAACGGCACTTACGTCAACAATACTCCGCTACCCAAGGGAAACCGCCACCGGTTGCGACCGGGAGACCGCATCTCTCTGGGCAAAGGAGACCTGGTTACGTTTTTATTTCAAATCTCTTAGAGCGAGTTTGGATTGGGCGATCGAAAGTCTAAAATCTAAAATCGCATCTTGAGGCGCTCTACCAAAACTCAATGCTGCCAATGTGATTAAGCTGACCTTGCTACATCCACTCCAGTCTATACCCGTCCGCAGTTGGATCTTTGAAGACGAGCAGGTCGTGCGGATCGGGCGCTCGACCGAAAACCACGTCGTTCTTTTTAGCGCTGTGGTTTCTCGTCGCCACATCGAATTGCGGCGCAGCGGCATAACTTGGGAACTGATCAATTTAGGTACCAACGGCACTTACCTCGATGGTAAGCCGATCGCTAAGGTTCCCATTGTGGACGGTCTGATCGTTCACTTGGCTCGCTCAGGTCCGAAAATTCAAATCAACGTAGGCCCGAATCAGTCCTCAGTCCAGTTAGGACAAATTAGCGTCAAGCCCAGGGAGGCTAAGGAAATTAACGCTCCCTCGGGCGGCGTGCACATTAGCACGATTCCTGTTCCCGACCAAAAAGAAGTTGGCACTTCCAGGGAAGAGGAGGAGTTAACCGAGGCAGATAATAATCGCCATTATTCGGAAGAAGAATATTAAATCGGCTTCTTTGGACGATCGACATTTTTCAAAGGCGGCACTCAGGAGTTTATTTATGAGTACATCACCACAGATTGTTAGGCGCAGCGAACTGCAGGGCCGCCGCACCATCGACCGCAGAACGGCGGAAGAGGTCGGCAGGGTAGATCGGGTTTGGCTCGATGCTCACTCCCAGCGGGCGATCGGCTTTACTTGCAAGTCGGGACTTTTGGGCAGCAAAAAAACTTGGTTCGCTTGGGCGCAAGTTGATACGGTGGGGGAAAATGTTTTTGTCACCATTAACCCGGAACTGCCGGAATTGCATCAGCCGGAACAAGCTGTTTGTCCGATCGGGCTTGAGGTGCTCACGGACGCTGGAAATCAGGCAGGTGCAGTGGTTGACTACCTATTTGATGCCCGGACGGGTTCAGTCACCCACTACCTATTTAAATCGAGCGGCTGGCGTGGCGTTTTAGACGACATTTACCTGTTACCTGTGGCAGCTATTTCGACCATCGGCAGCAAGCGGGCGATCGTCTCTGAAGCTGCTGTATCGGAGCCAGTGCAGTACGCGGAGGGCCTGCACAAAAAAGTCGGTCTGGTAGCAGAGTTTTTACACGAAGATTTCGACAGAACTCTCAAAAATGTGGCAGGCGTGAAGCGGGGCGCTCAAAGTCTGGCGGAAAAATTCCAAGATAAAGCTCTCGAAGTCAGGGATGTAGCTCAAGAAAAAGTTGCAGAGTTGAAGCGGCAAAGGCAAGAATCTGTCCCGCCAGGGCCGAACCCGGAGCCGCCTGAGTCAGATTTGAGCTGAAGTTTGGCCTTCCTGCTCGCCCTGCGACTAATTTCCGAGCACATTTTGGGGCGGCGCGCGCGAGGAAGGTCGATCGGTATTTTCGCTATCAGAGATTGAGGCGTGGTCGCTCAAAATTCCAGTGCTGCTCAAAGCATTGTATTTTAAAGGTATCGCATCAATAAGGAAAATGTTAGCAACTCAAAATGATCTATGCTGTTTGATACAATCAACAAGTATTTTATCTAGAGACCCCAGGATTAATAATTGGTTAACTTTTTTGTTTATAAACAGCGAGTCGTTGAGCAGTGACTGTCGCCCGATCGAAAACTCGAATCAGCGGTGCAACCAGCACGGGTCTGAGTTAAATGCTCTGGTTCATCAGCGGGAAAAGGGTGATTTGGCCGATCGAATTGAGCGGCTCACCCATCGGCAGAATCGCTCCGTCACAGACCAAATTAATCAAGCGGTTAAAACCGCTGTCCATCACTGGGAAGTTCACCCGATTAATAACATCGTGTTTGGTTGTTACCGAGAACAGCAAAAATTTGCGCCTGCGCCAAAAGCTAACCCTCAAAAGTTTGTTCAAATTCCTCAAGCAGCCAAAAGTTCGACTTTTAGGGCAGATAGAGGGAATAGTGGCGCACTGACGACGCCTTTAAAAATCAAAGTTTTTGCAGTTTTCTCCCAAAAAATCTCTCTAGAAGTATCCCCGTTTCTGTCTGGCGGTGGAGTGTCAAAACATCCGTGATTACCTTAACTCTGTTACATCCTATCCAATCTGTCCCAGTTCAAAGTTGGTGTTTTGAATCCGAACCGGTGGTTCGGATCGGTCGATCGAACGACAATGATGTAATTATTTACAGCGCTGTAGTTTCCCGCCACCACGTAGAGCTCTGGAATCACGCCCATGGCTGGGAAATTATTAATTTTGGTGCTAACGGCACTTATGTAGATGATAGACCGATCGCTCAGGTGTCAGTCGCAGACGGGATGACCATTCGCTTGGGCAATTCTGGGCCAAAAATCCGGATTAGGGTGGGCGCCACGAATCAACCGGGCAAAATAATCAAGCCACCGCAGCGAGAACTCCGCCAAAAGGACGAAGTTTCAAAAGACAGGTCAACAGCTTGGCCTGGGGGCGTGGGAATAATCGAAGACGATGAACTTGGAGGGCTGACTCAAATCGATCTTGACTGACAGGTAGCTATCTATCTATCCCTGCTTGCTAGTTCCAACAAAGCGACCGATGCCCAATTCGAGCGTCTAACTAATATTGTGGTAAGTAGCCTGATTTGTGCCTACATATCCCTATACACTAATTAACAGGTTCTCTAATAGGATTTCACCCTTCTAAAGATAAGATTGGGGGGAGATCGATCGATGTTAGCTCACTTTCGCTGTTTGCCCAGCGGCGGTAATCTAAGAGCAACTGGTGCATCAACCGCTGTTTCACGCTCAGCAGTACGCTCTTGAGCAAAGCATTCCCCGTTGCTTCTAAAATGGGTTTGGGCGTCAGCCAAAACGGCGGCGGTAATTCTACTTGCACTTCCAAATCCGCTTTTCCCTTTAAGTATGCTACCCCGCTGCTTTGGTGTACACAAAGCTTTCCTTTGAGATTGAGAGCAAAGCGATCATTGATATAACCCACGCCACGAATTTCGCAGGCGACGGACTCCAAATTGATTGTGCCATCCGACTGGGCCCACACCCTCATGTCTACTGTGGGTTGAATGCTCAGCATCATAAATTGTAACGGTCGCATTTTTAGGCGGAAACAGTCATCGTTTAGCTGTTCTGTGCGACTTTGATCGACAAGGGCATTCACCAGTCGCCTCGGTTGGCGCAGATAATGTTGAATGGGAACCCGTTCCTCTGGTACGGCGAGCTCAACTGATTGGGAAGAATTAAAGCGGGTATACATGAGAAAATATCAAAATATAGGATTCCTAAGTATATCTTAATAAAGTATCACCTTTTTTAAGGTGACATACGTCGCGAACCCAGCCATGTCATCCGAGAAATCACTGATAAAAGCTTTCGGGACATCGCTAATTTTTCATCATACTTCGTAGCTGATGAGAGTAAAGCAAACATTTGTAACCTAAAATTGCCTCTAAATGAAAATTTCTATCGCACATCTCGGCCCTCTTGGTACAAATGCAGAAACAGCGGCTCTAGCTTATGTCAATTGGTTGAGCCTGGAAACTAACTTGGAATGCACCCTGTGTCCTTATTCCACCATTTCCCAAGCGCTAGAGGCATCTGCCGTAGGGCAGGTTGACTATTCAGTTGTGCCCGTCGAAAATTCGATCGAAGGCAGCGTGACTGTCACCTTAGATACACTGTGGCGACTCGATCAACTCCGCATTCAACACGCCTTAGTTTTGCCAATTTCCCACGCGCTAGTGTCTAATGCTAAAAATTTTAACGAGATTCACAAAGTTTACTCTCACCCGCAAGCGCTAGCTCAGTGTCAGGTATGGTTGGGGCAGTTTATTCCCTCAGCTCAATTAATTCCGGCGAATTCTACCACGGAAGCATTGCAATATCTGGAAGATAGAAATGTAGCAGCGATATCTTCGCCAAGAGCTGCTGAACTTTACCATTTGCCCGTGTTAGCTCAACCCATTAATGATTATCCCGATAATTACACTCGATTTTGGGTACTCAGCAGGAGTTTTGGAGAAATCGCCAACGTAGAACAAGGGGAGGGATCATCCCTTAAATCCATTACACAATCTGCTTCTAAGTTGATCCTCGATGCTTCATCGTCTAATTGCACCCATACCTCACTAGCTTTCAGCGTACCTGCCAATATGCCGGGAGCACTGGTAAAACCTTTGCAAGTATTTGCCAGTCGCGGTATTAATTTAAGTCGGATTGAATCTAGACCGACTAAACGATCGCTCGGAGAATATATTTTCTTTATGGACGTTGAAGCTAACGCCTGTCAAGCATTTGTTCGCTCGGCACTCGAAGAATTAAAAAATCACACAGAAACTTTAAAAATATTTGGTTGCTACAATGTACTGTCAGTAGTATAATTTATTTTTAAGTAAAACTTAGGAGGCTGGTGAGATGAATGCGGATGAACTTCTCAAGCGATACGCAGCCGGAGAAAGAAATTTTCATGAAACCAACTTGAAAGAGGCTTCTTTACGAGAAGCTTTCCTAATTCATATTAATCTAGCCTGTGCGAATCTCAAGGAAATAAATTTTGCCCTGGCCAACTTAAGGGGGGCAAACTTAATAGGTGCAAAGCTCAAGAATGCCTGTCTGGTGATGACCAACCTAAATGGAGCTAACCTGAGCGGAGCCGATCTAACTTTCGCAAGATTAACAGGAGCTGATTTGATTGAAGCAAACTTAGAAAACGCAAACTTGAGCGACACCAAAATGATTGGTGTTAATTTGAGTGGAGCAAACTTGGAAAAAGCGAACTTGATGGAAGCAAACCTCCTAGATGCTTGCTTGGACAATACAAACCTCGAAGAAGCAAATTTAAGTGAGGCTAAACTGCGGGGAACGAGTCTGAAGAAAGCCAACTTAAGAAACGCTTTTTTGTGTGAAAGTAACCTTGAGGGCGCTGATTTGAGCGGTGCTGATTTGAGCGGTGCTAATTTGAGCGGGGCATTTTTATGCGGTGCTAATCTGGACGGAGCTAAGTTAGATAAGGCAATTTTAAGTGGAGCAATACATTTTTGCGTCAGACAAGTTTGAGATCACGGAATATATAACCGCAGAATCCGACAACTAAGGACTAAAAAATATACTATTGACTTGGCTGAAAGTGAAGTCTATTTGCTGCTGTACCTTAGCAAAATGAAGCTGCATCTTGAGGATCTCTTTCTTGGAATTAGCTTGAGCAATCTTACTTTCCAAAGCCAGCAAATTGCGGTTAAGATTTTCTACTCGCACAGTTTGGTAGTCTAAGTCAATTTTTAGTTCTGCAGCCTGATCGACTTGAACCTGCTGGCGAACCACGGCGAGGCGGATTGAATTCTTATCCTGTGTCTGAAGAGCTAGCAAAGCTCGCTGCTGCCACTGGTTGGCTTGAGATTCAGCTTGATTGTACAGCCACTGAATCCGCAGTTGGGCGGAAATCGCACTGCCAACAGCCTGACGCAGTTCTTTGAGAGGTTCCTGAATTTCTAAGATTAATAGTTCCCAAAGATTCATCAGTTCGCTGGTAAATTCTTCCCGTTCTACAGAGGCTACCAGTGCTTCTAATAGCAACAAATTTGGTTCCATCTGCTGCGTAATTGTCTCAAATATTAACTGTGCTTCGGACATTTGCCGATCGTAATTTTTTTCTGAGACTGCACCGGAGGAGTGCTTTAATATTTTTTCCGTGCTGTCTACCTCAGCTTCTGCATCTGAACTTGAAGCTACAAAGGCCTGTAATTTTTCACGGGCGATCGAATTCAGCCTTTGTCGAAGCAAATCGCAGGCCGCCCGCTGCACTGGCCCTGTTTCGCTTTGACAAATCTTGATGACTATTTTTAAGCCAGTATCGCCGTAATTAAATGTCTCTCTCAGGGCGGCGATTCGATGTTCGTTGACAGAACTAGACAGCCGATGTTTAACTCCTGCTAGTCCGCCAAGCACTACACCGCCCACAGGAGGTGGCAGTTGACCGCCTCTAACTGCATCGTATGGTTTCGGTTGGTCGTGATTGTCTAACACAAGCATTTACTGCTATAAGGAACCTATCCCAACCTGTTTGAAGTTAAGAATTAAACAGATACCAGTTCCCAACAAGAATGGAACTTTAGGCGCGCGATCCAAACCCTTAGTTCATCAGTCAATCGAAAATCAAAAATCGAATGATCTGTGTGTAATTCTTTCTTCAATGCAGGTCAAACCGATCGTGCTTTTTCCTAGGCCAATTGGCTACTTGAGGGTATCTTTAAGTACAGTCCTGGCTGCCAAGTGATTGCGAGTAGAAGTCAAAATTTCGGTTTCGCGTTCCAATCTCGCAGCAGTATCTTGCAATTCTAAAAGAGTTTGCTGTTC
Organism: Microcoleus sp. Pol10D4; assembly: GCF_036701555.1. Classification (NCBI taxonomy): domain Bacteria; kingdom Bacillati; phylum Cyanobacteriota; class Cyanophyceae; order Oscillatoriales; family Microcoleaceae; genus Microcoleus; species Microcoleus sp. Pol10D4. The sequence goes on along the minus strand of NZ_JAUBRA010000009.1, from coordinate 106,249 downwards.
TGTCGCTGCGCCGTAAAGGTAGCTGGCTACCCAGTAGGACAATTCTGTAGGCAAACTGGGAATGTCTTCGGGCAGGTCGATGGGCTGATCCATCAATTTGCTGGAGAGGCGAACTACATCTCTCAGCAGTTGTTCGACATCTTTTCCCAAAGGTCTGAGGTCTTGTTGCGGCGGTTCGTCTTCGATCCATTCTACTAGACCGACTAAATACGGTTTTTCCCGAACGGCGTCGAGCACTCGGAACCGCTGCTGCCCGAGAGTCATAATTTTCATGCGGTCGTCGGGCAGGCGTTGGCAGTGAATCACTTCGGCGCAACAGCCAACGGCAGAGACTTTGTTTTGGTTGGGGTCCCACATGAGTACACCGAAACGCCGATCGCCTTCCAGAATCGTATTCATCATGATTCGATAGCGAAACTCGAAGATTTGCAGCGGCAGCGGTCTACCTGGAAATAGAACCACTTCCGGCAACGGAAATAAGGGGAGTTCGCGAACTGCTACAGAGGAAGAGGATGCCATTGTCGCTCAAAAGTGACGGTACTTGCGCTTATTTTTCTTACTTTAACTGATTAAAGGCAATTCCGGGGCAGGAGCGATCGGGCTTTTTCGCTCGCAACGGGAGCGACGGCTCGCTATCTCAGGTGCTGGCAGCTTGACAAAGCCGTTATTTCGTCAAAATGTTAAATATACCTTTTTGCTAAACTAAGTGATGCTGAAGGCGATGATAGCGACTGCTAAAGGAGCGTTTTTGTAGCGATCGCGCCTTAATTAAGAATAATTATTTAATATCGTGTCGAAGCAGAAATTATTGCTGATTATTAACTAATAACTAACACCTAATAATTAATTACTATGGAAATTTATACAAAAAGAAGGAACAATTTATTTAATTTTTGTTCCTTCTTTCCGAGTTTTCGATAAGTCAATCTACAGCTTGACTTCGATATCTACGCCGGCTGGCAAATCCAGTTTCATCAAAGCGTCAATTGTTTTGGCCGATGGCTGGTGAATGTCGATGATGCGGCGGTGCGTGCGGGTTTCAAAGTGTTCGCGAGAATCTTTGTCTACGTGGGGCGATCGCAGCAAGCAATAAATCCGCCGCTTTGTCGGTAGGGGAATCGGGCCGATCGCTGTGGCTGCTGTCCGATTTGCTGTATCTACAATCTTTTCGCAGGATGCGTCTAGAATCCGGCGATCGAAAGCTTTGAGGCGAATGCGAATTTTTTGCTGTTGAATTGTTGCCATTTTTGTTTCTTGAATTTTCTAGGTTCAGTTTATTTTTAGTCATTAGTCATTAGTCATTAGTCAGCAGTCATTTGTTATTTGTTATTGAACATTTAATTCATAACTACTAACAACTGGCCACTAACCTATAACTACTCACTACTCACTAAATAGCAGAAAAGCCTATTGACATTTGGTGGCTTTTCTGCTATTTAGGCTGTTATGCGAGTCCTACTTGAGGATTTTGGAAACAACGCCGGCGCCGACGGTGCGGCCGCCTTCGCGGATAGCGAAACGCATTCCTTGTTCGATCGCGATCGGGTGAATCAACTCCACAGTCATTTTGATCCGGTCACCGGGCATCACCATTTCTGCTTCAGTACCGTCATCAGCGGTGAACTGTGCGATCGTGCCGGTCACGTCAGTAGTACGGACGTAGAATTGAGGGCGATAGCCAGAGAAAAAGGGCGTGTGCCGGCCGCCTTCTTCCTTCTTGAGGATGTACACTTCAGATTCAAACTGAGTGTGAGGCATGATGCTTTTCGGCTTGGCAATCACCATTCCGCGTTCAATATCCGCCTTTAAAATCCCCCGCAGCAGTAGACCAACGTTGTCGCCAGCCAAACCTTCTTCCAGAGACTTGGTGAACATTTCCACACCAGTCACCGTAGTGCTGCGAGTGTCCTTAAGACCTACCAATTCGACTGTTTCGCCGACTTTGATAGTTCCACGTTCGATCCGGCCTGTGGCGACAGTACCCCGACCCGTAATCGAGAATACGTCTTCAACTGCCATCAAGAAAGGCTTGTCAACTTCGCGTTCTGGGGTGGGGATGTAAGCATCTACTTCTTCCATCAACTTGTAAATTTTGTCAACCCACTCATTTTCGCCCTTGACAGTCTTAGGATTAGCAAGCATCGCTTCGAGAGCTTTCAATCCCGAACCTGTGACGATGGGGATGTCATCGCCAGGAAAATCGTAAGAGCTCAAAAGTTCGCGAACTTCCAGTTCTACCAATTCCAACAGTTCAGCATCATCCACCATGTCTTCTTTGTTCAAGAAGACAACCAAGCTGGGAACGCCAACTTGCTTAGCTAGCAGGATGTGTTCGCGAGTTTGAGGCATGGGGCCGTCTGCCGCTGACACGACTAGGATGCCGCCGTCCATTTGAGCTGCACCGGTGATCATGTTTTTCACATAGTCAGCGTGTCCGGGACAATCTACGTGGGCATAGTGCCGACCTGTTGTTTCGTACTCAACGTGAGCAGTATTAATCGTAATACCCCGTGCTTTTTCTTCTGGCGCAGCGTCGATGTCGGCGTAGTTCTTAGCCTTTGCTTGACCTAGTGCAGAGAGAGTCATCGTAATCGCGGCGGTCAAAGTTGTTTTGCCGTGGTCAACGTGACCGATCGTGCCGATGTTTACGTGGGGTTTATTCCGTTCAAATTTTGCGCGTGCCATTCTTGATCTGTTCCTTGTTTCTTTTAGCGATTTTAGACTTGAGATTTTAGATTCTAGACTTTGGATTCAATCCAAAATCCAAAATCTAAAATCTAAAATCATTAGTTCCCTTTGTTCTTAGCGATAATGGCTTCAGCCACGTTTCGCGGCACTTCTTCATAATGGCTGAATTCCATTGTGAAGATGCCTCGACCTTGGGTTTTCGAGCGGATGTCGGTGGCGTAACCAAACATTTCTGCTAGTGGAACTTTTACAGAAACTTTGGCTATACCCTGATCCGTCTCTTGACCTTCGATCTGACCCCGACGCGAGTTGAGGTCTCCGATGACGTTCCCGATGTAATCTTCGGGAACTTCAACCTCTACTTTCATCATAGGCTCTAGCAGCACTGGCGACGCCTTCATCACGGCTTCTTTGATCGCCATTGAACCGGCGATCTTAAATGCCATTTCTGAGGAGTCTACGTCGTGGAAAGACCCGTCTACCATAGTAGCTTTGAGGTCAATCACGGGATATCCTGCTACAATACCTGATTCGCACGCTTCTTTCATCCCTTGTTCTGCTGGGCCGATGTACTCTTTGGGTACAGTGCCACCAACAATTTTGGAGACAAATTCAAAGCCGCTTCCGACTTCGGTGGGTTCTAGTTCGATCACGACGTGACCATACTGACCTTTACCGCCGCTTTGGCGGATAAATTTACCTTCGGCGCGGACGGCTTTGCGAATGGTTTCGCGGTAGGCTACTTGTGGCTGACCCACGTTCGCTTCTACTTTGAATTCCCGCAGCATCCTGTCTACCAGGATTTCCAGGTGCAGTTCGCCCATACCGGCGATGACTGTCTGGTTTGTCTCTGGGTCAACGTTGACTCGGAAGGTGGGGTCTTCTTCCGAGAGCGACTGGAGGGCTTTGGAGAGCTTCTCCATGTCTTGTTTGGTTTTGGGTTCGACAGCCACGGAGATGACTGGCTCTGGAATAAACAGAGATTCCAGAATCACTGGCGCTCCTTCTTCGCAGAGGGTGTCCCCGGTGAAGGTGTCTTTCAAACCCAAGGCTGCTCCCAAGTCTCCTGCGCGCAGTTCCTCCACTTCTATCCGATCGTCCGCTTTGAGGACAATTAAGCGAGAAACCCGCTCTTTTTTGTCTTTGGTGGAGTTCAGGACGTAGGTACCTTTTTTGAGGATACCGGAGTAGACGCGAACAAAGGTCAGGCGGCCGTAGGGGTCAGCCATGATTTTGAATGCCAGGGCTGACAGCGGCGCGCTGTCGTCTGCAAACCGCTCTGCTGTGTCGCCGTTGGGCAGGAGTCCTTGAATTGGAGGAACTTCCAAGGGCGAGGGCAGATAGTCGATGACTGCATCCAACAACAACTGAACGCCTTTGTTTTTGAATGCCGAACCGCACAACATGGGGACGATCGTACCTTCGACAGTGCCGTGACGCAGGGCCAAGCGGATTTCGTCTTCCGTTAACTCTTCGCCTTCGAGGTATTTCTCCGTGAGGGCGTCGCTGGTTTCTGCTACGGACTCGATCAGCTTGGTGCGGTATTCTACAGCGAGATCTTTTACTTCATCGGGGATTTCTACTTCCTCGATGTCGGTTCCCGTGTCGTTGTTGTAGATATAGGCTTTCATTTGCACTAAGTCTACAATTCCCCGGAAGTTTTCTTCACTGCCGATCGGGATTTGGATGGGTACGGCGTTCGCTCTCATTCGATCGCGAATTTGGCCGTAGACTTTGTAGAAGTTTGCGCCCATCCGATCCATTTTATTGACGAACACGATCCTCGGTACTTTATACCGATCGGCCTGTCGCCAAACTGTTTCGGATTGTGGCTGTACTCCCCCTACCGAGCAGAACACTGCGATCACTCCGTCGAGCACTCGCATCGAGCGTTCGACTTCGATCGTGAAGTCTACGTGTCCGGGAGTGTCGATGATGTTGATTTTGTAATCTTTCCAACTGGTGGTGATAGCAGCGGCAGTAATCGTAATTCCCCGCTCCCGCTCTTGCTCCATCCAGTCAGTGACTGCTGTTCCCTCGTGCACTTCACCCATTTTGTGAACCATGCCTGAATAGAACAGAATTCTTTCAGTTGTTGTTGTTTTGCCCGCATCTATGTGGGCTGCGATGCCGATGTTGCGAGTTTTTTCTAGCGGGACGGTACGTGCCACAGCTACCTCCTTAATCTTGTGTTGCTGTTATAATACTATAATACTACACAGTAACCCTATTTTGCACTCCCCAGCAACTTACAAAAGTCTCTGGAGCTTATTGTTACATTTTAATATTTTTTGCAAGATTTGTTTACAAAAATATTAAGGATGCGACATGGAGGATTCAGAGAGTGCGTGAATTTTGAGTGCGTGAATTTTGATTTTGAGAGTTTTGAGTTTGCTTCACGAATCGCAACTGCGCCAAGAGAAGCAATCTCAACACTCAAAACTTACACTTTCCAATTTCTCACCCGATGCTTTTATACCGCACGATCGCGCTCTTCTCCATGCCCTATGTTGGAGTTAGTAGCGGTAGTGAGCAAAAGCCTTGTTAGCTTCAGCCATGCGGTGAGTTTCTTCGCGCTTGCGAATAGCACTCCCTGTTTCATTAGCTGCATCCATCAGTTCGTTGGCTAGCTTGGCTGCCATCGAGCGGCCGGTGCGGGCGCGGGCAAATCTGATCAGCCAGCGGAGGGCGAGGGTGGTACCGCGATCGGAACGTACTTCCATCGGCACTTGGTAGGTGGCGCCACCTACCCGGCGGGCTTTGACTTCGACCAGGGGTGTCGCGTTTTTGACTGCTTTTTCAAACAAGTCTAACGGTTCAGCCCCTGTGCGTTCTTGGATGGTTTTGAGGGCGTCGTAGACGATGCTGGAGGCAACGGATTTTTTGCCGTGCTGCATGATCCGTCTCACCATCATGCTTACCAACCGGCTGTTGTAGGTTGGATCTGGTGGAACTGGACGTTTTTGAATAACTGTGCGGCGAGACATAGTTCTATTTGGGATTTTTGATTTTGAATGATTGAGTTTGGGGTTTTGGGATCACATTTGGATATATGACGATCGAGCGTGCAATTAATTGATCGGCGCGATCGAATTTATTTTTGCTTCCCAACCCCGACGATCGGGCGAGTTCCGTGTTATTTTTTCTCTTTAGGACGCTTGGCCCCGTATTTGGAACGACCCTGCTTGCGGTCTTTCACCCCAGCGGTGTCTAATGTACCCCGAATGATGTGGTATCTAACTCCGGGCAAATCTTTTACCCGACCGCCCCGGATCATTACTACCGAGTGTTCTTGCAAGTTGTGACCGATCCCTGGGATGTAGGCGGTGACTTCAAAACCAGAGGTCAGCCGTACCCGAGCCACCTTCCGCAGCGCCGAGTTAGGTTTTTTCGGGGTGGTCGTGTACACTCTGGTGCAAACTCCCCGGCGCTGGGGGCAACTCTTGAGAGCTGGCGATTTGGTTTTTTTCTGCGTTTGTTCCCGTGCTGAACGGATGAGTTGCTGAATAGTGGGCATGAGTTACGGCATTTCTAGCTTTTTGCTGAATATAGTGATTTGGCTGTATCCGCACTGAAAGTCCCTTCCCCTCTCGGGGGACGGGATGAATGAAAATAATTATGGGTAAGTGAGGATACCAGACTCTGTATTGTACACGACGCGTGTTTCTTTGGCAAGAAATTTGCGTGATCCGCGCTCAAACTTCCTTTCTTCCTTGCTGCAAGTTAGGAGGGGGCGAGCGCAACGGGAGAATGGTATGTGACATCCTATAATTTGAGGCGCAACTATGATGAATTTCACAGCCGTCAGCAAAATTTATGACGATCGCAATATCGAGCTTTTTCGATCAAATTACCATTGTGAGGAGAAGTGCATTAACTCCAGCCTGCGATCGCATCACAGTCTATAGCCGATCTACATCACATAAAGTTGTCTAAAATTGCCGGATAATAAGAAATATACATTGAGTTGACTGCAGATGACAACCAAAGCTTATATTCCTGAATATAAAATTTCCGAACTTTACTTGAACATTTGGAAATCCAGTAAGATCGATCGGACTGTGTTCCAGCAAATTCAATACGCAATTAATTCTCACAGTTTAAAAAGTTCAGAGGAGCGAAAAATTGTCAGCAGGCTGCTGTATGCAGTACGGCGGGGATGGGTGTCAGTGATGGACTGAGTTACTTGGGAGTTTTGAGTCAGGGCGCGAGATGGCTTCGTGACACCGCGGGCGTAGCTGCGTCAATGAGTTTTGAGATTGCCACCCACGGAGCACAGTACACACGGGGTGCATGAGTTGTGAACTAAAATCTCATCCATAAAATTAGAGGACTCCCCAATAGATGCACCGCTCTTAAAAGGAAATATTAAGGTAAAAGGACAGGGTATGTTTAATTCTACAGAACTGCTGATCGAGGCTTTCATCGAACAACTTCAGAACGGGTACAGCCGCACTTACGGAGGCTACAAATCAGACTATGCTGACATTATTGCCTGGGTAGGGGCAATGGCCTTAGAAAACATCGCCAACAGCGACGCTCTTTATCACAATGTAGAACACGCCATTTGCATTAGCTTAGTCGGTCAAGAAATCTTGCGGGGAAAACACATTCGCAAGGGCGGAGTTTCCTGCGAAGATTGGCTGCACTTCATCATTTCTTTGCTGTGCCAAGACATCGGATATGTCAAAGGAGTTTGCCGGCAAGACCAAGAATCAGAAGGATTGTATGCTACGGGAAAAGATGGCATGAGAATTGCACTTGCTCCCGGTGCAACAGCGGCCAGCCTAGCTCCTTACCGAGTTGACAGAGCTAAATTGTTCATTGACGAGCGCTTCGGCAACCACAAGCTAATTAATGCTGAGATAATTAAGCAGAACATAGAACAGACTCGTTTCTCGGTGCTTGACGGCAACACTGACGAGGATGCAGTTAATTACTCTAGTTTAGTTCGCGGTGCTGACTTGATAGGTCAGCTCAGCAACCCGCAATATTTGCAGAAAATTGGCGCGCTGTTTTACGAGTTGGAAGAAAGCGGTGCAACTAAACTTTTGGGCTATCGACATCCGGGCGACTTGCTGCAAAGCTACTCTAAGTTTTACTGGAGCGGCATTTATCCTCACATCAGTGAATCTCTCGGTTACTTGCAGTTGACGCAGGAAGGTAAACAGATCGTTGCTAGTTTGTACGCTAACATATTTCGGATGGAACACCAACGTTGCGATTCTGAGGTTGCTTAATTGCAAAAGTGAATTCAGCAGTCAGCAGTCAGTTGTCAGTTGTCATTGGTTATTTGTAGGTGCTAATAACTAACAGCTCATAACGAATAAAAAAGCACAAATCACCTATTACGATTAATTACCAATTACCGAATTGTATTCCATCCAAATCAACTAATTTTCTCATCAATTTCAGAATGATATCTGGGACACAACCAATTGCTGGGTACCAAAGAAGGCCATCCCTCCCGTAGCGCTTCCAAACAAACAGCTCGCACAGTTAATTGACAGTCAAGCAGTTCTACCCCAGCTTTTTCAACTTGCTTTTTGCCAATTTTAAAAATCGATTCATCGCTAAATTCAAAGGTTTTGTGACACTGAATGCAAACCAGATGGTGGTGGTAGTGCAATTCGGGAAAATTCAGTTCGTAATGTTTGTGTCCTTCTGCTAATTCTAGTTCACGCAAAATTCCTATCCTTGCTAATAAATGCAGCGTTCGGTAGACAGTAGACAAGCCAATTCGTTCTCCTTTATTCTGCAAAGTCTTGTATAATTCTTCCGCACTTAAATGATTACCCTGCGGTAAATTTTGAAAGACACTCAAAATAGTTTCCCGCTGGGGAGTCAGGCGGCAGCCTCTTTGGTTGAGTTCGACTTTGAGTGAGTTAGCACTGTATAAATTCATGTCGGAAAAAATAAAAAAGTTGAACGATGATTGCCATGGATTATCTATTATTTATTCGTGCTATTTTTTAGATGCTCCTAAAGTATATTTTCCGTGATAATCCATATAAATCTAGACTCCCCCTTTAGTCCAGGGTAATCTGCTAGCCACCTATCCCCCTTGCTAAAAGTGGAACTAAAAAAGTTGTTTTCGTTATTTCTGCGGAATTTTTGTGAAGTTTAGAGCAATGTTGCTGATAAGCATTGGCAAAGCCAGTCTTAGGTTCAAAGTTAGTGCAACCCATCGCCTCTTCAGTACCAGCAACGCACGGGTATACTGTAAATGTGAGGCGGTAGTCGTTAGTAACAAAATCGCAATAACAAGGAATTGGATATAAGCGCTTGATTTGATGCACTCCTTCTGGCAATGTTACGGACAGACTCCACAAAAATAATCAAAGTGGCAATACATAAATATTAGAAAAAGACAGTCATAAACCACCCAAATACATAGCTTTAGCCACCAACAAGAAGGTAGCGACACCCAGCAAAACTAGGCGGATGCCCAAGATGGTGGTCGTTTTGTCTGCGTCTTCCCATGTGTAGTCAAAGAAAGAAGTTCTTGCTTCGAGGGTTGCTGGCCCTTTGAGCGAGTGAAAGATACCGCCGAAGCCGAGAAAGGCTGAGCTGATTAGGTGAATCGCCCTAACGGCGAAGTACGGGTCAGTATTGACAATTTTGCCTCCCGCACCCCTGCCCAAGCCGAGCCTGGCTAGGTTTGGCAACAGGATTAAGCCTTGTTTGTACATGGGCAATTCTGGATTAAAGCGGGAAAGCTCCAATAGGGTATAGGCTCCCGCCCAGAAGACGATGAGGCCGGCGTGGGCGACGTGGGTACTGAGCAAACGGCCGGAAAGGTTGATTAAGCAGGCGTTGCCGACCCACCTGGGAAATGATTTTCCTTCGGCTGGGAAGGATTTTGCCATGCTGGTCACGGCGATTTACCTCTTGAGAAAGATGTCAGGGGAGTTTTCAGCGATTGCAGGTTATTGATATAGATAATCAACAATTTTAGTAGTTTCGTCAAGGGGTATTTGAGAAAAACTTTCACTGATTTGAGTTCAGGTATGTAAATCAGTAGGAAAAAACATCGTTAGATCACGATTATGACTGTTTTTGGGGCTTGAGCGGAATTGGGCTTCTCGTTAGCAAAAATAGCAGCTAAAGGAATACCTCTAAATTTATTGATAAATAATATTATTAGTAGTATTATGGTTAGAGTATTGTTTAAGTAGCTATCCAATCTTCTCGGAAAAGACAAGGTGAAAAAAGAAATCCGGTACTTTCCTACGGGCAAGCTTCTCTAAAAGTAGGGTTAGAGGGGGTGCGGGATTGCTTTTTTCCGAATCAAGAGAGTTAATGCCTACTTGTTGACATATTCATCTCAAACTCCAAACAACCAAGCCTGAGAGCAAATGCTCTCAGGCTTTTCCAGCAGAGGAATTTTTAACTGCTTGTTGTATCTGGCGCGCTAGCTCAAGCAGAGGATTTGGTTTCTTCAGCTACTTGTTCGTTGTTAGGTAACTCCAGGCAATAACCAGCCCCGTATACGGTTTTGATGTACCGAGGGTGGCGGGGATCTGGTTCCATCTTGGTTCTCAGGTGTCTGATGTGTACACGAATAGTTTCGATGTCGTCGTCGGGGTCGTAACCCCACACTTCTTTGAGAATTTCGCTGGGAGAGACTGTCTGACCGTGGCGCTGAAGCAAGCAGTGCAGCAACTCAAACTCTAGGTGGGTCAGTTTGACTGTCTGAGTGTACCAAACAGCTTCAAACCTTTCGGGGACAAGGGTTAGCGGGCCGTAATTCAGAATTTCGGAGTGTTTGGCAGCTTGGGGGATGCGGTCTGTGCGCCTTAGTAGAGCTCGCACTCGGGCTAGCATCTCTTCTAGTTCAAAGGGTTTGGTCAGGTAGTCGTCGGCGCCGGAGTTGAAGCCTTCTACTTTGTCTTGAGTTTGACTTAAGGCTGTCAACATCAAGACGGGAATGTCTGAGGTGCGCTCGTCACGCCGCAAACGCTGACATACGGTGAATCCGTCTACTCTAGGCAGCATCAGGTCTAGCATGATCAGGTCGGGGAGCAGTTGTATGGCTAGTGCCTGACCTTTGATGCCGTCTTCTGCCTGGGTGACTTCATAGCCAGCCATTTCTAGGTTGACGGCTACGAGTTCGGCGATCGCCGCGTCATCATCAATAACAAGTATCCGGGGCATCATTATTTATCTCACCGCTAACCGAATGGGGAAGGCTATAGCCTTCTGGGGGTTCCAGGTAACTTTAACAAGCAATTTTTTAATTTTAAGCTTCATTTAAGAATTATAAGGTTGATTAAGACCTTTTTGAGCTATGTAAAAATTGTTGTATTAATTATAAGCGCCTTCAGTCAGTATCAGAAAGACTGTTCGCCAGAAATCTGGCCTGGAGTAGGTTTTTTGTTTGCGGGCGCGACTTCTGTGGCGACGAGTGATGATGGGATTTGAGATTTTAGAGCCACCCTGCGTTTGTTTGCTCGTAGTGGGTCATCGCCAAAGGTGTCGATCGGCATCTTTGCGGGCCTGACATTGCCAATTCTGCTCTCTGCAAGTTACATATTTTCGACGATCGCCCACTCTACGACTTGTGATTTATAAAGTTGGTGAGGTTGAGAAAAATTTTGTTTTTTTTGAGGGTTAGCCCTTGCTTTTTTTAGCTCTTGACTGTATTATTAAATAATACAAATCTAACTATTTATTTTAAAAAAATTTACTATTCCCATTATTAAATAATATCATACAAATGTCAAAGATTCCATCCCAAACCCCTAAAATTTTGGGCCGATTTTGGAAAATAAGGCAATTTTTTTGGTACCTCAGAAGCAGTGAAAGCAGTGAAATAAGCTGTAACAATAGCCGACAGCACTACTGAGAAAGAGTTGATTTTTGAGCTGGCTGAGTATTTTTGCTGGGAACAGTCGCCTTAGAGCCTAATTTTTGGAAATAAAGACCGCCGACGGTGGCTAAGAATATTGTGTAAGCGGCTGCTTGGACGAGATAAAGTCGATCTCTGTATCCAAAGAGTGCTTTAAGAAGCACTCCGGGAAATTGTCGATCGGGCAAAATTTCCGCTGCATTCCACACCATAGGCCCTAAAATACAAGAGTGGAGTGGTGCGAGGCGATCGTAATAAACACAAATCCCTGCATACTGGCTATTCATCTGCGACAAAATCCCAGCAGCTTGGTCAAAATGTTTGAGTGCAGATATTGTCAAACCTGCCACGATTAACAGCAACAAAATCCCCATAAACTTGAAAAACAGCCGGATATCAATTTTGACACCCCACTTGAACAGTAGCGCGCCAATGATTGCCGCCCCAGTCAAACCACCCAAAGCTCCCAAAGCGGGACTCAAACCTTGTTGAAATTGAGCGCTGACAAATATAACTGTTTCAAAACCTTCGCGCAGTACCGCAATAAAAATTAAACCAAATACGCCCCAGCCGGCATTGCTATTTTCTGTTAAAGCTGCTGTAACTGATCCTTCAACTTCAGCTTTGAGAAAGCGAGCTTGCTGAGTCATCCAAATTAGCATCCAGCTTAGCATTGCGATCGCCCCAATGCCCAACACGCCCTCTAATAGCTGTTTAATTACTGGTGCATAAGGCTGCTCAGATGTTGATAGGGCTGCGAGCAATCCATTAAATAAAACACCCACAAAACCGCTAGCAGCAATGCCGGCTGCGACACCTGCATAAACCCAAGAATTGAGCTGACTTTGCTCTGCTTTTTTGAGGCAAGCGAGTACAATCCCGACGACTAAGGCGGCTTCTACCCCTTCGCGCAGGGTAATTACAAAAGTTGGTATGGCTTCACTAAAATTCATTTTTTATAATCATGAGGCATGGGCATGGAGCCTTGGTTATTGGTGATTGGAAATAACCAATAGCCAATAACCAATAACTAATGATTAAATCAACTATAATCCCGCAGCATTTTTTTCAATTCTACTTGGTGTAATTCTTCTTGTCCAATCAGATTGCGGGCATATTCTTCCAAATAAACGCTGGAGTCAGTCACCACTTCAAGTAAAGATTTATACTTTTTGAGCGCTTTTTTCTCGTGATTTAAACTTTCTTCCAACAAGTCTTTCACCGAGTGTTTGTAGGTTTCTTCGATGGGAGCAATTTTTTGACTAGGATGCCCCTCTAAACCAGTGAGAATTTCTCCTGCTTGTTGGGCGTGGAGTAGGGATTCCGTTGCTTGTGCTTTAAAAAACTGCACAATGGGAATCCGGTTTGGCCCAGTCACCATTAGTGCATAGTGTGTATAGCGTACGACACCTGCTAGTTCCCATTCCATGATGGTGCATAGCAGTTCCTGAGTTTTTTTGTCGTCAAGTTCTTTCATTTGTGGTTTTAGATGTAGAATGCCTTAGAGGGCGCTGTTTATAATATCACATTTAAGTTAAAAATGAAAAGTAAGGTGTGGATGACGCACCTTACCGGAGAGATGTTGTATGTGAGCTACGGGTTAACTTCTAAGGTTCCCGTAGGAGCAAACACTACAGTAAACTTAGCGACTGGTGCTGCACTGTTACTGCTGCTATTTTCGGAAGATTTCAGCAGATTTGGCAAAGGAGTTTCTTGGGTGTAATCCTTGGCTGGTTGATTGAGTGGCTCGAAATTGCCGATCGCCCCATCTTGACTTGTACTGACTCGATAGACTAGATTTTGATTGAACGTAGGGCTAGTTTGCCAACTTTGATCAATGCGATCGTAGACTTTTAGAGCTAGCTCATCTAGTTTTACGCGATCTGTAATTTCTGCTGTCTGATTTGTTCTATCCACCGCCTGAACTTCCTGCTGGTCTGCTGATACAGGTACAGCTTGGACAGTCTTATCTGTAGGGCTACTTGCAATAGCCGTTTCAGTAGACGTATTAGTGAAAGGTACAACCTTTGGAGACTTGTCAGGCAGCTTTTTTTGGCTGTCAACCGCTAAATAGGAATTATTTGCAGCCGGAAGCGCACTGCTACTGGCAATAGCTGGTTGGGCCAGCCCCTTAGCAACAGCATTAGCAACAGCATTAGCGGGATTTTGCCCCTCGATTGTGAAAGACTTGACGTGAAAGCCGCGAAACTTTTCTTTTTGGCTAACGCGCCACATTGCGATGGGAAAAGTCATAAAGAAAAGAGTTAAAACTCCGACGCTAACCCAAACTATTTTGTGCATCTCCCTGGCTGGGATCGGCTTATTTTTTGCGTCCATTATCAAACCTCACATTACTTAAGTTAACGGCAAATAGGGAAAGAGAGGATGCCAGCACATAGCTGTGGCAGCAACCAACAAAGCAAACATCCAGAAAAATATGGTGCGGCTTTTAATGTTCTTATTCTTCCACAGAGTATGGAGAATTGCCCAACTGATCAGCCAACCCACAAGCAACATAGTTTCTTTGCCTGTATAACTGCCGATATTTCCCCACAATTCGCTATCTGTCTTGCTTCCGGGAATCCAAGTACCGAGATTCCAAACAATTTTTTCTGTGGCTTTCGATGTGTCTGACAAGTGGTGAGTCACCATCATTGTAAAACAACCAATTGCTGCACTAATTACTGCGGCTGCTGCCGGCCCGGAAACACTAGGTGCTGTTTCCGATCCTTCAGCTAAACCGCTGGGAAAGTGTTTTAATTTAGTCCAAAATTTCCCGTAAACTGTTTTATTACCCGCATAATTCTGGCGGGATAATTGTCTAGTCATTTCAAAAATCTCCTAAGTTTGGGAATCGGTAATTAGCCAGCGCCACTACTTTCAAATAACTATTAACCACTGACTATAGAGCGTGAATTTTAGCAACACCAAGTCCGCTCACCATGCCGCCCATTGCGAAAAACATGATTGCCATCAAAGCCACGCAGGTAGCGGTTAAAACTGGGCGATTTTGCTTTTCTAAAATCGAGTTGCCGTAGTTCCACAAAATCCACGCACAAGCTACTGTTAAAGGCAATGTAAACAGCACGCTAAATTCGTGATATTCCATCAAAACGTACTGCGCTAGAGGAGAGTTTTCTTTCAGCGCTGCTCTAGCTCCGCCGAAATCTATGCCTGCTCGATACCGCATATAAGCCCAATTGCCAGTAGCAATGGCTAAAAAACTCAAAAGAGTTGACCAAAAGGCTAATGTACGCATTTGTGGCAAGATTTTAGGGACACCTCTCAACAAGGGAAAAGCCAAATGTCCTGTATAAACCATTACCACTAATGCCAACATTGCGCCCATGCCGTGAATGGTTCCCATCCACCGCTGCCAAGGGCTTGGATGTAGTAGGTTAACTAAAGGTAAAAACAGAAATAAACCAGCGGATAAAAAGCTAAGTCCGTAGACAGAAACTTGAGCGATATCTAACTGTTTGGGAAATTCAGATGGAACTAAATCGGTAGTTGAGTCTTGGGTTGAGTGCTGCACCACTGGCAAACATCCTGTAGGTTGTGCGGAAAATTACTTGAGAATAAGTGCATTAGTATTTTGAGTTTCTTGATAATGCAGCTCGTGGGGTCGTTGATCGCACATTGGCGCGATCGACAACCGCAAACATACTGCTAACTATATAAATTAGCAATAATTTAGACTTTTTAGTTTCTCTAACACGCAATACTTGGGCTGTGACTAGCTATCTGCTAATTTCACTGCTGCGCTCGTCAAAAACTTAATGCTATTTATTCTCAAGAGTTGAGAATAAAACCAATGAGAGATTTTCAGTATATTCTTTATATTTTTTTAATATTCTTGCTTGAGCTTGACGGTGAATACAATTTGGCAGTTGAATTTGTAAACAAACATTGATAATTCTTATCAAAAAGCTTGAATGTGGGGGGGGTCGGTAAAATATCCGAATAATTCTTCAGGATTATTTAATGTTACATTTCTCATCCTCAAAACTCTGGCTGGGAAGCCCGAATCTATATCGAGTAAGCGATCGCCCGCCGCAAATCCCCCGATCGCTCGAACCCATTAATGCCCCCAGAGGGGGTTTTAAATTTTTGTAAAAAATAGTTGACTAAAGAGTTGGAACTTCTCTCGTTTGGGATAGATAGATGCACATACCTGATGGTTTCCTTTCACCGCCAGTAGCCATTGCCACCGGCATAGCAAGCGCAGCAGTAATTGCAGTTGCCCTAAATAAAACCCGCGCCAGTCTTGGACTTCGACAAGCCCCAATCATGGGCTTAACTACAGCTTTCGTGTTTGCAGCCCAGATGATCAACTTTCCCGTAGCTGGCGGCACCAGCGGTCACTTGTTGGGAGGGGCGCTCGCATCCGTCGTTTTGGGGAGTCCTTGGGCGGCAACTTTAGCGATGAGCACAGTTTTTATAATTCAGAGCGTCTTGTTTGCCGACGGGGGCATCACCGCCTTGGGAGCCAATATTTTTAACATGGGGCTAGTTGGCATTTGGGTTGGCTGGTGGCTGTTGCAGCCATTGCAGCAACTTTTGGGAGGTTCCAGAAATCGTTTGCCCCTAGCTGCAGGTATCGCCGCTGGCCTCAGCGTCGTGGCTGCTTCAATTTCTGTGGCGATCCAATTGGCAATTTCTGGAACAGTAGCGCTCAATATCGCATTGCCAGCAATGGTAGGGGTACATATTTTAATTGGGATTGGCGAAGGGGTAATTACAGGTGGCGTTTTAACTTATCTAGTCAAAGTGCGGCCGGATTTACTGCCGGGAGAACAGCCACAATTGCAGAAATGGGTAGTGCCAGTAATCGGAGTTTTATTAATTTCGGGGGTGCTTTCGCTGTTTGCTTCAAGTTGGCCTGACGGGTTAGAAGCGGTAGCCGAAAAACACGGCTTTAAAGATAAAGAAGCTGTGGCGATCGAAAACCCTACTCCTTTAGCAGATTACACAGTTAAAGGATTAGAAGAACAGCCTATTGGTACTAGCATTGCTGGACTTTTAGGCTCTGCATTCAGCTTCGGTGCGGCGTTTGGCATTGCTCAGTTGGTGGTAAAACCTAAAGATGTCTAAACTCTCCATACCTTTTCGATTGCGGCTGTCTTTGACAATTGTCATCGGCATTGGTTTTATGAAGACTGGTGCTTGGCTGTGGCTGGGAATTTATGGGGCGATCGCACTTTTTTTGTCGTTTTGGCTCAGGGCTCCGGTGCGAACCCTAGCGCAACTGTTGGGAGCAGAATTGCTTTTTCTCTCCTTATTAGTGCTGCCCCAAGGTTGGGAACGCGCCAGTTTTCTGTTGCTGCGTTCCCTAATTTGCCTGCTAATTATGAACAGTTTCCTGCTAACTTTGCCACCGCACAGTTTCGGAATCGCTCTCAAAGGATTACCCCTACCAGCAGGTTTGCAAGAGATTGTACTTTTAACAGGACAATACTTAGAAATCCTGCTGGCAGAAGTCAACCGCATGAAAATATCTGCCCAACTCCGGGGCTTGTCCGGCACCGGAGGATGGCTGCGTTACGCCAGCGCTTCCATGATCGGAGCGCTTTATTTACGAAGTCTCGATCGGGCAGAAAGAGTACACGCAGCCATGCTAATTCGCGGCTATCAAGGAGCTTTACCTGCTGACTCAAAATCAACACCAAAAGAGCGACTCTGGCTGACAGTAGCAATTTTAATGGCAGCCGGATTAACAATAGCTTCTTATGGTAAGTGGTAATTTAGAAGGGGCAATTGGTAATTGGTAACTGATTCATTCATGCTTCTACCTTTTGCCTTCTCCCTTCCCCTCTCTGCGGTCTCTGTGTTCTCTGCGGTTAAATACTCTTAATCCTAAAATCGAGGCAAATAAAAATTGACTAAACTCAAATCCGTGCCAACAATTGAAGTAGAAAATTTAGTATTCGGATATCCCCAACAAAAACCAATATTACGGGAAATTTCTTTTACTTTGCAACCGGGAGAAAGAGTAGCTCTACTCGGTCTGACAGGGGCTGGTAAAAGCACTTTGCTCGAAAACTTGATCGGATTAAAAATGCCTCAATCGGGCGAGATTAGAGTGCAGGGAAAAAAGTTGGAAGAGGCGACTTTATCGCAGGCGCGCAGGCAGATTGGATTTTGCTTTCAAGATGCTAATGACCAGCTATTTATGCCGACTATTTTAGAGGATGTCATGTTCGGGCCGCGCAATTACGGAGTGCCGCCGGGAGTTGCGCGCGATCGAGCTTTAGCGCTATTAGACGAATTTGGTTTAGTAGAATTTGCCAACCGTTCTGCCCATGAACTTTCGGGAGGTCAAAGAAGGTTAGCAGCCTTGGCAGCAATTTTAGCATTAGAGCCGGCAATTTTAATCTTAGATGAGCCGACTAACGGACTCGATCCCTCGTGGCGGCGTCACTTGGCGTCAGTTTTGTCACAATTGCCGATCGAGGTAATTTTGATCGCGTCCCACAATTTGAATTGGATCGGGAAAACGACTCAAAGGGCGTTAGTTTTGGCGGATGGTGAGATTAAAATTGACCGAAAAACCCAAGATTTGCTGGCAGATAAATCAACTCTAGAATATTACAATTTGCCGCCAGATTGGTAATAAATTATTGGTCATTAGTCATCACAGAAAGCAGTCATAACAAACCACAAGCTATCGTAACGATTGGGTGGCAATCACAGACAATATATATTATATCTGTAATTACAGCTCAAATTTGCTGACGGCTTCATTGTACAGATGAATAGCTAAATCGCGCATAATTTGTTCGTTTTGGAACTCACTTCCTAACTTCTGTTTTGCCATTTGAACACACATTTTCATCAAGTCTGACGAACTTTCGATGTGAAGCGCGATCGCCCTTTGCTTTTCTTCAAAGCCGACCTCGATTTCCGCCAGCCTTTTGACCGATTGATAATTCGCCGATTGCTCTAAATTTGCCGCCATTTTTTCCTGCTTTCTCCTTTGGACTTCCTCGGAAAAACCCGCAGCAATGAGCCCTGCAGGTAACGCAAAAATTCCGATTCCCAAAAATGCTAATATTGCTCCTAAAAATTTCCCCAAAGGAGTGATTGGATAAATATCACCGTAACCGACAGTAGTTAAGGTCACAACTCCCCACCACATTGCATCGGGGATGCTCGCAAAAGTTTCTGGATGCGCCTCATTTTCAACAAAATACATGACGCTAGAGGCAAATATTAACAGGATAAAAACTGCAAATGCAGTGGCAATTAACTCCTCTTTTTTAGCGTACAATACTGCTGCCAGAGTTCTGAGCGATTCTGAATAACGGCTCATTTTTAGCAACCGCAATAAGCGCAAAACACGAATTAAATTAACGAAGTTTAAACTAGGAAATAACAACAAGAAGTAAAAAGGTAAGATGGAAATTAAATCTATCAAACTTAGGGGTGTAAGAGCATATCTCAATCTTCCCCAAAGCGGGTGGATGTATCTGCGATCGACTGTGGACACCCACAGCCTTAAAATATATTCTATTGTAAATACTAAGGAGGAAACAATTTCGATGTTTGCCAAAAAGGATGTGTATTCTGGCGACAATGTGGGCGAAGTAGAAGCAATGAAAGCTGCGACGTTGATCAGAATTAAACAAGTTATGAAAATATCATCTGCTAAACTGTATAAATTGCTTGAGTCTGAGGTTTCTAAAATTTCATAAATTATAGTTTTGATTTTTTTGCCCATCTGAGTTGCTCCTAAAATTTTAGCAATTAACGATCGCGCTTTACTACAGTCTAAGCAATTAGATTCAAAAAATTAAGCAGGAGTTGCCCTCAAACTAAAAATTTGGTGTCTTCAGAGATCTCTTGTTACGAAATTCAATATTTCTCAGGGAAAGTGGGTTGTTTGGGGCAACGGCGTTCTAGTAAAATTTAGAGTTGATCGGGAAAGAATTTCCCACTATTACTGGGTTTGCAGGCAAAAATCATGAAGGTAGCCGTATTCAGCACCAAATCCTACGATCGCACATTTCTGGAAGCAGCGAATGTCGGCGGCAAACACGATTTAGTTTTTTTTGAACCGCGTCTGAACCTGGAAACCAGCGTTTTGGCTGCTGGATTTCCGGCAGTCTGCGCGTTCGTGAACGACTCCTTGGACGCGAAAACGCTGCTTAGCATTGCCGAAAAAGGCGTTCGCTTGCTGGCCCTGAGATCCGCCGGATTCAATCACGTCGATTTAGCAGCAGCGAAGGATTTAAATCTAACTCTCCTCCGAGTTCCGGCTTATTCTCCCTACGCAGTGGCCGAACACGCAGTCGCTCTGATTTTGTCCCTCAACCGCAGAATCCATCGGGCCTACAACCGCGTCCGCGAAGGCAATTTCGCCCTAGACGGCTTGTTGGGTTTTGATCTCCACGGCAAAACGGTGGGAATTGTCGGAACAGGCAGAATTGGCGCAATTACTGCCCAAATTCTGCACGGATTCGGGTGTCGCCTGCTGGGATACGATGTTTACCAAAACCCAGATTGCCTCGCCATAGGCATGGAATATGTCGCACTCTCGGAACTGTTCGCCGCCTCTGATATTGTCAGCCTCCACTGTCCGCTGATACCGGAAACTTACCATTTAATCGGTGCAGAGGCGATCGAGCAAATGAAACCGGGAATGATGCTGATCAATACCAGCCGCGGTCAGTTGATTGACACTAAAGCTGTTACCAAAGCACTGAAGTCTGGTATAATTGGCTACCTCGGCTTAGATGTTTACGAACAAGAGACGGATCTGTTTTTTGAGGATTTGTCAAATCAGGTCATTCAAGACGACGTTTTTCAGCGTTTGCTGACTTTCCCGAACGTCCTGATTACCGGACATCAAGCTTTCTTCACCGAGGAAGCTTTGAAAAATATCGCCGAAACCACGATCGGCAATATCACCGACTTTGAACAAGGACGCCCTTGCCCGAATCAAATCGACCTCGATCAAGTGAAAAAATGAGTCAAAAGACCGATTTGGCAGCGAAGGCAATTGTTTAAAATCAAGTCATATCGTTATTTTTGCTTGCAATTTGTGAAACTCTGCCTTAGTCTCATCAATTAGTCCCTGCAGCGCGGATGCTGTGCTAATTGCCGGACAATTATACTGGCAGCAATTCACAGCCTGCAATTTTACCTGACAACGGAGGAAGTATTCAATGACACAAGCTAACTTTTCGGACGAGACACAAACAATCACTGATGTTGTGACAGTAGATCTGGTGGAGGACAAACCGGGGGTCATGACTACAGTGACAACCCCAGAAACAACGACGAGTCAGCTCCAAGATATTAAAGACCAAGTTATTACAATTTTGTCGGAACTTCCAGCCTATCTCTCTAATTTTTTTGCTGACTACCAAAAGCCCCTCATAACTGTTGGTTTAATTCTGGCAGGCGGTATTAGTATTAAGGTAATGCTGGGAGTTTTAGGTGCTCTTAATGATGTCCCTTTGGTAGCTCCAATTTTTGAGTTGATTGGCATGGGATATACGGGTTGGTTTGTCTACCGCTATCTGCTCAAGGCTTCTGATCGCCAAGAGTTGTTAACGGAAATTGATTCTTTAAAAGAACAAGTTGTAGGTAAAGATTCTTAGAGGAAGTCATTGGTCATTAGTCATTAGTCATTAGTCATTAGTCCTTGGTCATTAGTTAGTAGTTATTTGTTATTTGTAAGGCTATAGCCATAACCGATAACAAGTAAACAGCAACCCATGCCCAATGCCCAATGCCCAATGCCCAATGCCCAATGCCCAATGCCCAATGCCCAATGCCCAATGCCCAATCTTAATTTGGATGGCAAACTTGTTGCAAAGTGGCGGTAAAGTCGGGGTAGGAAATGGCAGCAGCTTCTGCCCGGTGAATGTTAGTAATACCTGTGGCGTTGAGGGCTGCGATCGCCAAACTCATCGCTATTCTGTGGTCGGTGTAGCTGTCAACATCCGCGCCGGTCAAAGGAGTTCCCCCGGTAATTTCTAAACCGTCGGGTAACTCGGAAATTTTGGCTCCCATGCGGTTGAGTTCGGCAGCAGTCACTGCTAGTCGATCGCTCTCTTTGACTCGCAACTCGGCCGCATCTCGAATTATTGTAGTACCGGATGCAAAGATCGCGGCTACTGCCAAAATCGGGATTTCGTCAATCAGTCGGGGAATTAAGTCGCCCGCAATGGTGCATCCCCGTAATTGGCCGGAACTACGAACCAAAATATCCGCTACAGGTTCTCCAGCCGCCTCTCGCTGATTTTGCAGTTCAATGTCCGCGCCCATCATTTCCAAAGCTTCCAAAATGCCTGTACGAGTTGGGTTGACGCCGACATTTTCGACTACGAGCTCCGAACCGGGGACGATCGCCCCAGCAACTAGCCAAAATGCCGCCGAACTAATATCCCCCGGTACAATCACATTCTGCCCTTGCAGTTGTGTCGGCCCAGTGACTGTCACGCTACAAGTTTCTGGATCGACGCTCAATTGGGCGCCAAACGCTCGCAGCATCCGCTCGCTGTGATCCCGCGACAGAGCGGGTTCTGTGACTGTAGTTTCTCCGCTTGCCATCAAACCGGCGAGCAAAATGCAAGATTTAACTTGAGCCGAGGCGATCGGAGAATGGTAGTGAATCGGTTTTAACTGCTGTCCGAGTATCCCTAAAGGAGCTAAAGAGTTGCTTTTTCGGCCCCAAATTTGCGCTCCCATTTGTTGCAGCGGTTTAATGACGCGCGACATGGGGCGCGATCGCAAAGAACTGTCACCCGTTACTGCATAAAAACGCCCCGGATGAGATGCTAAAATTCCCAACATTAGCCGCATCGTCGTGCCGGAATTACCCGCGTCCAAGACTTCCACAGGCTCCTCTAACTCGCCAATTCCGACGCCCCGGACTGTCACCCGTTCCGCGTTGAGTTCAGAAACTTTGGCTCCCAAGAGCGAGAAACATTTAGCAGTGCTGCGGGGGTCTTCTCCTAGGAGTAGTCCCTCAATAGTAGTTTCACCTTGGGCGATCGCACCCAACATCAAAGCTCGGTGAGAAATCGACTTATCGCCCGGAACTCGAATCCTCCCGACCAGGGACAAGCCCGATGCCGGTTTTTGAATGCTTAAAGTTTGAGTTTTGTCAAGAAGCGTAGTAGTTATAATGTCAGCTTGCATTGAGATAAACTAGGATTGGATGGCGTTAGCTATCCTACCTTTTTCCCAGTCCTAAGTCAGTCGTCTTTTGGATGTCTGCGGGTTTGTTCCCAATGTGTCCGGTTAACTTAAAAGCTGATTAAACTCGCCCGGAGACTCCGCTGTCAGTTCTCGATGACACGGGAGTGCGGACGCAACGGCACGGATTTCACATTAATTTCACAAATATTATCCGTGTATCTGCCTAGATTTCATGTTCTGCTCTTAGTTATCGACCAGATGATTGAATTGTGACTCAACAATTTTAGATTTTCGATTGCAAGTTGTAGATTTTTCATTTTTTTAAGCAAAAGCTCCGGAATTTGGAACCCAGCCAATCTAAAATCTAAAGTCTAAAATCTCAAATCTCAAACCGCCCGATCCACCACAACTCCTAAACTTTTATTTATGCTGACCCATCACCGCAAGCCTGTAAGTTTATCGCTGGTATCCACAGATTTACCTTTGTGGTCAGTCGTTGAAACCGCTGCTACGCTTTATCAAAAAGACCGGGATCGCTTTCACTTGTTGTTACACGAACCAGCAATAATCGATCGCGAATTTTCCGACGGTTCCAACGAATCTGCCGAGCAAGTTACAATCTTACCCCCAACTACAAAACCCCGGTTGCTCTGGCTAGAAGTTTCGCCCTATCGAGTCATTATGACGATGCAAGGAAACGGCAAATACAGTTACCGCCACTGCTGGGAACGAGGAATGTACGGCCTGAGCCGTTATTGGCTTCAGGGTGAATCCTTGGCGACTCCCGAACAGTTGCGACTCCGCAACTTCACTCGCAACTTGACGCTGACAGGAAAGCCGGAACCGGATCACTTGCAGTTAGAATACGAGTTGTGGTCGGAGAAAGTGCAACTCGGTCGCTATATTTTGAATCTAGAAATTCATCACTAAATTGGGTAATTGCACAGGGGTAATGGGGAATTAGTAGATGCTATAGCCTTTCTCTGGTAAATTAGGTGTTCCTGGGCATCGGGCATCGGGCATCGGGCATCGGGCATCGGCGCTTCCTTTTCTTTATCCGAATTCTATAGCGCGTACCTCACTTCCTTGAATACCGCTATAGATGAAGGCGATGCCTTCCTCAAACTCAAAACTCACGCATTCAAAACTCAAAACTCTTCGCCTTTAGCGATCGCCCTTACAATAATTAATCAGTTTGCTAGTCAAAGCGTCTTGATTTACGGCTGCTTGATTCGCCTGTTGGCCCGCTCTAATAATATCTGCTTGAGCTGTTTTGATTTGCTCTCGACCTTCTATACTTGTAGAAGCGAGATTTCCAGCCTGAAGACTTTTGCTTATGTCGCCGAGTGCTTGACTAATTTCCTGGAAAGATTTAACCGATGGCTCCTGAATTTCTTTGAGGGTTTTATCTGTTATTCGCAGATCCTCAAGTTCATTCGCTATCAGGTTCAAATTTTTAGCTAAATTGTCGGTCGTTGCAGCATCGTTGCTGTCTTTATTAACATCAATGAGAGCGTTGCCTTTGTTGACAATTTCAGTAAATTTAGTACACTGGACAGCTCGACTATTGCTGCAACTAATCGTCAGCGTACAGCAAGCAACAACTATCAGTAGGATGGTAATCTGTTTGCGAAAAAAGTACATGAACCCTCGGTTACAAAAAAAGTAGATTGTGGGATTTTGTCGTAGAGTGCGTCACTCGATTTTCGATTTTCGATTTTCGATTTTCGATTTACTTGCGACATTGAATCAAAGGAGCTGGAACTTTGGTCTAAAATTAGGGATTGTCCACAAGGCGAGTGTACGCGGCACAGTATCCGTTTTTGGGTGTGTCAGCGGGCCGATCGATATATCGACTGTCGAAAAACTTTCGCGGCATTCAGACACGCTCTACTAAGCTAAACTACGTACCTGTTTAGGAACTATGGTCAAAAACAGCAATAACCTAAAGAAGGGCAGCATTTGGGGATATCTTACCCTGCTTTTGCCTATTTCCTTGACGGCGGTTGCCAGTTTCGAGTCGGGAAGGATGTTTTGGGCGATCGCCACCACAGCGGGCATTGCTTGGGCTTGCAGGCTCTACCAGCAGCAGCAAAAACACAAACTCGCTCATTTAGACTCGGTTTTCTATAAGTTGATCAAGGAAAATCAAGGGCGAGTTACGGCTTTGGATTTGGCGATGAATGCAAAACTGCCCGGAGAAAAGGTTCAAGAGTATCTCGACGAACGAGCCTCTGAGTTTGCAGCGGATTTTGAAGTGACGGAACAAGGCGGAATTTTGTATTATTTTCAAATAGCTCCACCTGTCAATCAAAGCGAAACAGCTAATGCGGGAATAGCTGTTCAAGAGCCTCCCACAAATCGGGAAAAAGCGCAAGATAAAAAACCAAATTTATTCCCCATTGCTCAAACTAAGACTCCTCAAAAGCCCAAAATCTCTTTTACCCAGACGGAACTCTCCCGCAGGTTCAAAGTTCACGCAACTACGATCGGCAAGTGGAAACTTAAGCCGGAGTTTGCTCAGTGGAGTCGCGAAAAAGACCCGGAGGATCTCGCCTGGGAATATTCTACAGAAAACAAGCGATTTTATCCCAAAGATTGAGTCCCTGCGGTATTCACCAAAATATATCAAGAAACCCGGTTTATACGACGCTCTGCGCTTAGTAACGAAGAATTTGGCAAGAAACCGGGTGTCTAAGAATTGAGCGCGTCTAGGACTGATTTTACTGCGGTTGACCGATCGACCTGTGTAGGTTATTTTAAGTAAAATCTTCTATAGTTGAGTTTGCCAAATAAAAATCGGTAAATTCGATCGTCCTATCTGTGACTTTTTTCTCCTATGTCCAAAACAACCTTGCGAGTAGTCGCCCGCCTCGTCGCCTTTCCCGACAAAGTAGCAGAACTTAAATCTCTGCTGCTGAGCATTATGGAACCCACTCGCAAAGAAAAAGGCTGCATCAAATACGAACTCCTGCAAAATCAAGCCGATCCCACAGATTTTACGTTTGTTGAAGAGTGGGAAAGTACAGATTTGCTCGAACTACATCTCGGTTCAACTCACATTCAAGACGCAGTGCAGAAATTAGACGGTTTGGCCGTTGGGCCTCCAGATATCCGTCGCTATGAATTGCTAGCTTAATCGGGTTGTTATAGCAATTTTATTGATGTTTGTGACACACTTTCGATCCCCCCTAACCCCCCTTAAAAAGGGGGGGACAAGAATTCAGTTTAAATAAAAAAATCATGACATTAGCAACAATAAAACAGTTATTTATTTATCCAATAAAAGGGCTGACGCCGCAAGAAATGTCGGAGTTTGCTTTAACAGCAGGACACGGCATTAAGGGCGATCGAGCTTTTGCCTTAATGTTTGCAGATAATCTTGAAGCTGCAAAGATGCCTGCCCAAAATATGCCTTGGATGAGCAAAAAACATTTTGCTGTCCAAAACGATTGGCCTTTGTTAGCAGCTTTAGAATGTGATTATCAACCGGAAACGGCTGTTTTAACAGTCAAGCGTGAAGGAGTTGCAGTGTTATCTGCAGAAACGAACACAGCAGCGGGACGCGATCGCATCGGCAGTTTTTTCACCGAATATTTGGCTGCAATTGAACCCACAAAAGAAGCGAGACACCCGCAGTTTGCACCTTTGCAATTAGTCGGTGACACCAGCGGCGAAACTCGTTATCCCGATCGAGAACCCGTACACATTTCTTTACTCAGTCAAGCCACATTAGACCAATTAACAGAAATCGCTGTTCAAAAGATTGACGTGGCCCGATTTCGCCCGAACATTGTGCTAGAAGGTATGGCAGCTTGGTCAGAATTTGAGTTGATCGGAAAACAGTTTCAATTAGGCACAGCGCGCATAGAAGTTACAGCACGAATCGGTCGGTGTGTCAATATAGAAGTGAATCCAGAAACGGGCGATCGGGATATTTCCCTACTCAGTTTACTCCAAAAGGAATTCGGTCACGCGCAAACTGGAGTTTTAGCCAAAATTATCAACAGTGGCAATGTTAAAATTGGCGATGTTTTGACTTCTTATTAATAAAAAGCAACCTTAAGATTGTGAATGCTGCCTAACTTCCTCTACTGATAAACCGAGTGCTTCTGCCACTTGCTCTGTATTCAATCCCATTGCCAACAACCGAGGGATGGCATCCCGCCGCGCTTGGGCTTCTGCACTCAAAGCCTGCTCTGCTAAGGAAGCTCGTTCTGTACCTGTCAGCAGCAAATTGCCCTCGCTGTCCCACCACCGCAGCCACAGCATTGTCTGGTTTTGATAACTGCCTTCCCACAGTCCTAATTCTACGCCCATTGGCGCGATCGGATAATGAGCGCGATCGTTCGGAAGCAACTGCTGGTAAAACCCATTGTTCAGGCTGTAAACCTCCAGCCTGCCACTATTGATTTCATAGATGCCATAATACGGAATCCGCATGATCCGCTCATAGACCCAAAACTTCCCAGGTCTTGGTGCCGATTCGACTTCTGAGTACGATAGCGGCGTTGTGTCTCGCTCTTGTGAACCGTCTCCCGATGCAAACTCCAAAGCAATCATCGGAGCCATGAATTCCCGCCACAGCACGTAAGAGCGACGAATCTGATTTCCTAATGTTGGTGGCACGTTGGGCACGTAGAACCAATCAGGAGCTTCTGCTCCCTTTTCAAGCGGGTCTGTTTCTCGCCAATAGATGCCACAGTCTTGCCCTATAGCATATTGCCCATCGGGATGAAGCCCTTGCAATACCGACCCGATAGAATCAGTCAAAATAATGCTCTGGGGATGCTCCTGAAAATTCTTCACAAAAGTGCCGTCTTCCTCTGGCAGTTGAGTGTGGTCGGGGAAGGGAGAGGGAAGGACAATCTTTTCGGTTGCCGGGGTCATGCTACCTCTCAAGTATTGCAGCTTACCTGAATATCTTAACTCATCCTTCTTGCGGCACCCTCACCTTATTACCAATCAAGTTCAGAAAACTCGTTCCAAAATGTTGAACCTCCAAAAAATTAGCATAAGCAGGAGTTGACTTGTAAACTCTAAAAGTTCGCATAATTCCTAAAGTGGCCGCGCTTTCCAGCGGGCCGATAAAGCTAGTATCCCTGTCCAAAAAATGAGACTGCTTAGCCCAGTGTGCCATCTGTTCCGCATTCAAAAAATAGCAGCCGGAATGAGGATTTAAGGCCCGCTCAAAAGCGACTGTTTGTTCCATGATTTTTCCCATTAACTGCCGCTGCTCCTCTACATTTTGAAACGGAGAAGTCGCTGAGTCTGCTAAATCCCCATCAACATATGCTTTAAAAACCGCGCCTTTAGGCGCTATTTCATAGCGATTAGGTTGGAGCAAATTCCCATTTCCCCCGTGATGCGTAAACCACTTTAATTTACTAAAAAACCACGGATCATGCAGCACTAAATCATCTTCCAAATAACAGAAATAATCGTATTTGTTAAGACACGCTCGCAAAACTGCTTGACACTCAAACCCCAACAGCAGCGGTTCGCATTTTGTAGCGTGGTGCATAAAACATCTGGGCTGCACTGGGAGTTGAGGCAACAGATGATAACCTTGAGTAGTGCAAACAACAATGTCAATTTCGTGCTGTTGAGATTGATTTGCGGGGATAGTTGCACATTCGCTAATGTCAATCATGGACTGAGATTTGCCGTACAAAGCTTGCAGCGAGGTCACGCAAGCGGTTAAAGCATTTAGTCGTGGTTGCGGATCATTTCGCTGGGAAGCGTGTTTCCCGTCGCCGCTGGGGTTGTAAAAGTGAGCAATAGTGAAGAGAATTCGCATTGGTGTGGAGTAACAATTAGAAATTAAACAATAAAACAGAACGATCGCACAATAACCCTATAAATCTTACCGCACTTAGTCGCCAAATAACTCCGGCAGACGATCGCGCAACTCAGCATTTAAACGTGGCAACTCGTCCCGCATCTGTAAGTACCAATCTCGCCGCTGCCGGTAGTGCCCACGCAGCAAGCGGTTGTCCCGCACCCATTCGTAAGCATTCGCGGCTATTTTTCGGCGCATAGAAGTGTCTGAAATCAGCGAATTTAGTTTGGTTTCAAACTCTTTTTCATATCTATAAATCAATCCGGTTTCACCTTCGACAATCGAATGTTCGTAAACAGTGGGACTCGCCAGTACCGCTACTCCCCGCGCTGCACATTCAATAAATTTTAAGTCGGATTTCATTTCGTTAACCGGGTTGGAAACGAGCGGTAACAGAGCGATATCGCAACTGTACATGATTTCTTGATACCGTTCGTAACTGCAAAAGGGTTCAAATTCTTTTTGTTGTATTTTCAATGATTCAAAAAATTTGCTATCGTGGATTACTTTAACTCGAATCCGGTGCTTGTGTGCAACTAAAACTCGATTGAGCGCTGCCATAATCGGCTGCCAATCTTTTTCGCGGTTGAGCGCACCAAAAAAGATTGTGACTGTATCTTCAATCGGATAAATTCGCGGGGGCGGTAGATAAGCTAATTGATTGGGAAATACGGCAACATTGGGATTGTAGTGCCGCAAAATTTTTGCTAGCGGTTCGGTAGAAGTTTGAACGCAGTGACAGCCGCGATAGCTGAGGTAATTATTATCTGCATATTCGCGGCGACGGATGGGATTGTCGTCAATTTCAGCTACTATTAAATAGCCTTGTTGCAGCAGTTCTTTGAGTTTGGGAATATAGGCGGGATATTGCATGATTGTCCGCTGCCAGATGAAGACTTTTTCTTCTCCAGACAGGGGCGGAATTAATTCTGCTGTTTTGACGTGGGATACCGTGCGGACACCGGGAATTGTGGCGCTAAATTTGTCCGGTTCCAAAACTCGCACGCGATCGCACCCTGTAGGAGCCATAATGATAGTTTGAATCAGCAGTCTGCGGGCAGGTACGGTCGATTTGGTCGATCGCACGATATAATGTTCAGCACCGGTTTCCGTAGCAAAGCTGCTCGATGTGAGCTCTAAAGCCTTTACCATTGGATGCAATAATTCCTGAAAGTGGACAAAATTTTCGGTTTTGTGTCCCTTCCCTTGAAATTCATAAACCTGCAATCCGGCCTGAGCAAATAGTGATTTAATACTTTCTAGGGTAAACCAGTGCTGCATCTTACTGTCGGGATTCTCCCACTGTCCCCGCAACAGATTGACAATCCGCCGCCAGTATTGAACATTAGGGATTCTGGCGAGAATTTGCCCCTCTGGATTCAGCAAACCACTGTACTGCTTGAGCACTTCCCAGGGATTTTTGAGGTAGGGTAGCAAGTCACCAAAAACCAAACAATCGACGGTTCCTGGGGCGATGTCGAAACTTTCGAGGGCAATTTCTTCAATATCAGCTACCGTCACCCAGTTTAGCCGATCGACTGCAATTTTAGCTTTTTCTCGATCGCATTCAATGCCAATATACTGACAATGGGGATTGATCAGCTTGTACTCTTGGCCCGTCGAGCCCGTACCGCAGCCAATTTCAACAATGACTTTAGCATCCGGCGGTAGCAGCTTCAAGAAGTCGTGGTTGACGCGATCGATCACTTTGTCTAAAATTCCTGATTAGTTTATCGTAAAATAAAACCGAGCCACCCATGCCAACAGAATACGAGCCGAAGGTTAGCATTGCGATGCCAGTATACAATGGCGATCGGCACATTTGTCAAGCACCAAATTTTCTGTTGCCAACTCTTTCTCTTCCCTCTCTTCTCTTCCTCTGCGTTCTCTGCGCCCTCTGCGGTTCATTTAATCTTATTTACCCATCCTCCAAAGATTGCTGTATCTTAGCAAATATTGAGCAAAATTATAATTTATTCTCAACCCCTACCCTCCTTTAGCGCGATTGAGGATCTCAATTAA
Organism: Microcoleus sp. Pol10D4; assembly: GCF_036701555.1. Classification (NCBI taxonomy): domain Bacteria; kingdom Bacillati; phylum Cyanobacteriota; class Cyanophyceae; order Oscillatoriales; family Microcoleaceae; genus Microcoleus; species Microcoleus sp. Pol10D4. The sequence goes on along the minus strand of NZ_JAUBRA010000009.1, from coordinate 75,695 downwards.
TTTTGCTTTTTTACCAAAAATAAACCCAACAATTTGCTGAATACATTTTAAACTATGAGTCCAAATCTAGGAATTAACATCGCCGGCTACATCAGCGGCGAATTTGGCATAGGAGAAGGTGTCCGAGCCAACATCAGAGCCGCAGAAGCCGCCAACATTCCCTTCGTTATCAACAATTTTACCCGCAGTCCCCACCGCAAACAAGACACCACTTATCAAAATTTTAGCCAAGACAATCCCCATCCCGTAAATTTACTTCAAGTCAATGCCGATGAAGTTGCAACCTTTATCAAACATACAGAGTCCAGCTATTTTGAAAACAAATACAATATCGGATTTTGGGCTTGGGAACTTCCCGAGTTTCCCCCAGAATGGCAGCCAGCATTTAATAACTTTCACGAAATATGGACTTACAGCAACTATTGCGCCGAGGCAATTTCCGCAGTCTCGCCAATTCCCGTTATCAAAATCATGCCCAGTATTGCTCTCTCTGCACCTTCCCTTAACAGAGAAGCACTGAATTTACCTAAAGATAAATTTATTTTCTTGTTTGTATTCGACTTTTCCAGCCGCATCGAGCGGAAAAATACTTTAACGACAATTCAAGCATTTAAGCAAGCTTTTGGCGAAGATAACAGCGTATTATTGGTCATCAAATCTTCTAATTCCAACAAATTTTCAGCGGCGCAAAAATCCTTAAACTTAGCCATAGCAAATAATTCAAATATCAAACATCTAGACGGGTATTTGTCCAAAAATAAACTTAACGGATTGCTCTATAATTGCGACTGCTACGTATCGCTGCACCGCTGCGAAGGATTTGGCTTAACAATGGCTGAAGCCATGTTTTACGGCAAACCCGTAATTGCCACCGGCTATTCATCAAATACAGAATTTATGAATGTCGGCAATAGCTATTTAGTCAAGTATAAGTTAATCCCAATTGAGCAAGATTGCGGGCCTTACAAAAAAGGCAATGTTTGGGCCGAAGCGGATGTCGAACACGCTGCTGATTTAATGCGGTACGTCTTTAACAATCACCGGGAAGCTCAACAAGTGGGAGCGATAGCTGCTGAGGAAATTAAGACTTTACTTAACCCGCAAGTTACAGGGAAGAAAATTAGAAAACGTCTCGAATATATTGCCGAGATTACCGATAACTTTCAAAGCATACCTCTGTCAGGAACAGCCAAAGCGAAGTCTGCCAAAATAAGGGCTAACTTGCCACCAGCACAGCAACAAAGTCAATCAAAAGCAGAGCTGCTAAACGGACAGCCGAAGGTTAGCATTTGCATTCCGACATACAACGGAGAAGCATTTATTGGAGAAGCAATCAAAAGTGCTTTGGCCCAAACCTACCCTAACATAGAACTGATTATATCCGACGACGGCTCCACAGACCGCACAATTGCGATCGCCCAATCATTCCAATCAGAAACCTCAGTCGATTTCCGCATCATACTGCACCGCAACTACGGCTTATCACAAAACTGGAATTTTTGCATCTCTCAAGCAACAGGTGAATACATTAAATTTCTATTTCAAGACGACTTGCTCGCACCAGAATGTATTGAGAAAATGGTCGCACTCGCCCAAGAAAATCCCAGAATAGGTATGGTTTTCTCCCCGCGCGGCATCACCATAGCTGACAATGAATCTAACCCAATTTTGCGCGGAGCTTCCCAATCAATTAAAGATTTGCATAAAAGTTGGTCGAATTTAAAATCTATTCAGCCAGGAAAAGAATTACTCGCAGATACTAAATGCTTGAACAACCCGATAAACAAAATTGGCGAACCAAGTACCGTCTTAATTGCCGCGCGAGTATTTACAGAAATAGGATTATTTGATTCGGGATTATCTCAGTATGTAGACTTAGATATGTGGTGGCGGATCATGGGGAACTATCACATCGGATTTGTAGATGAAAAACTGTCCTCCCTGCGGATTCATCCCGAACAACAAACTTGGAAAAACTTCGCTGCTGGGGAAAATCATAAGGATGTAGTAAGATTTTACAAAAAACTACTAAATAGTCCTGATTATAGTTTCCTGGATCAACAAATCAAACAGACAATCCGCCAAAAGCTGGCATTGAGAACCCAACCGAGTTTACCGGAATTGTCAGCACTGCTTGAGCAATACAATAAATTCCCCTCAAAACAGCCTCTTCTCGCGCTGCGCCCATACCGCCAACAGCTAGCTGAATATTGGCTAAATTTTCCATCGAAAAAATTAGAAAGTGCTTACTCGAAAGACATGGGGAAAGCTCACAAATTGCTACTAAATAGCGGTATCAAAAATGAAACTTTAACTGAGGAAGAACAAAGTTTTGTCCAGCAGTTATCCTCGAAACTTGCTGCTGAAGGAGGGGAAATTGCCGATAAGATGCCACATCTCTTCGCAGCGATGCTGTACCGCCACGCTTATCAGTTGCCACTTGAGTATAACAATGCAGCGATTCCCCAGTGGTTTTTTGACGACTTTTTGAAATTTATATTTCAGTCTCCCCGTTATTTTAAACAAAACGGGGAAGTAGAAAGGTACTCTGAATATTTCCAGCAGTTAATCAAGTACGTCGCAGCTAATATCGCCAGTTTTCCCGATTCAGACGTTTGGCGTTATTTAGCGGCTTTTATTGCGAAAAATGTTAGCTTCCAAGCTTTGCATTTGAGCGATGTCAATCTGCTCAATATATTGAGTCAACGAGCTGATATTCTGGAATTTTATTTGAAAATTATCGGCTGTCAACTAGAATGGAATTTTCCTCATAGAGAATCTGGAAAAAATAAAATCCGAGTGGGTTTTTTGCTTGATAAAATTAGTGATAAATCCGAGACTCGTGCTGCAATTTCGAGTTTTGAATATTTAGACAGAAGCAAATTTGAAATAATCGTGTACCATTTCCAGGTACAAGACGAGCGACTGGGGAAATATTGCGAAAATGGCGCCGACAAACTGGTGCAACTGTCAGAAAATTTGCCAAATCAAGCCCGAGAAATGCGATCGCACGATCTAGATATTCTGCTAATCTGCACCAATACTACCGACACTTCTCAACCAAGCGCGCTGCTGTGCCTGCACCGATTAGCGCGGGTGCAAATAGCTACCGGTGCATCAAACCCCGCAACCACAGGCGCCCGAAATATCGATTATTTCATTGCTGGAGATTTGACATTGCCCGCAGGTGCAGCAGCAGAGTATCGCGAAAAATTAATTACTTTAGAAGGGTCGGGAGTTTGTGTAAGCTATACTGTAGGATCAGCACCTGCCACAGTTGAACCGACTCGCAGGAGTTGGGGAGCCACCGACGAATCTGTAGTGTTCATGTCCGGCGCTCAAGCTTTTACAATTATCCCAGAATTGAGAGAAACTTGGGCAAAAATTATTGCGGCGGTACCAAATTCTATTTTAGTTTTGTATCCCTTTCGTTCGCGCAATGAAAACTATCCGAAGGTGCCTTTTTACAACCAAATTCGATCGCTCTTTGCCAAATACGGTATTGACAAAAAGCGCTTAGTGGTGATTAAGGCGCTGCCATCTCGCGCAGATTGCATAAAATGTCTGGAATTGGCTGATATATATTTAGACTCCTATCCATACAGCAGTGGCTGCTCCTTAGCAGAACCCCTGTTGGTTGGGTTGCCTGTAGTGGTAAGAAAAGGGCAAACAACTCGATCGCGACAATCAGCCGCCGTGATCGAAGAACTGCTAATTCCGGAACTGGTAGCAGACAGCGAGAACTCTTATTTAGAGCTCAGCATAGCACTGGGAACCAACCCAGAACTGCGCCGGCACTACCGAGATCGAATCGATCACAAAATGGCGGCAAACCCCAAATATCTCGACAGTCGCGCTTGCTCGACCCAACTCGAAACACTCTTTGAAAGACTATTCCGAGAGTGAAGGAAGAAGGAAGTTCAGCAACTAAGCAGTGTACGGGATTTAACGGATAGATGTTGAGGGAAGATTTTCCCACTCTCCCACTCTCGCATCCCGTTACCATTCTGAGACCCGCGGGGAACCCCTCGCTAGGCAGAGCGTCAAGAAATAGACAGCAATAGCGCTAGCCCACTGACGGTCTGCTATCATCGGGGAATCGAGGGGTTAGTGGTTGTCGCTCTTTTCCTGCCACAGCTAAATTAAAAGGGGAAGCGCAAGTCAGTTGGAGATAAAAAAATGACAGGACTTTTTCAAATAGGCGATAAATTACTGCAAGCTCAGGATATGCCATCGCTCCTGAAGCGTTATCAGTTGATGCCACAATTCTTGCGGGGTGTAATAGTAGACCAAGCGATCGCATCCTTTAGTTGCAGCGACGAAGAACGCAAATCCGCCGTCCTTGACTTTCTGGCACAACACCAACTGACAGCCCCCGAAGCCAAAGAAGCTTGGCTGCGCGGCCAAAATATGACGGAAGAAGAACTTCAAGAGATGGCCGTTAGGCCCTTGCTGATCGAAAAATTTAAGCAAGCCACTTGGAGACCTAAAGTAGATAATTATTTTTTAACCCGCAAAGCCAGCCTAGACCACGTAGTCTATTCCCTGGTACGCACCAAAAATCCAGCACTGGCAAACGAACTTTACTTTCGCATCCTCGAAGGGGAACAAACCTTTGCTGAAGTGGCCCGCGACTATTCCGAAGGGCCGGAGTCCAAGTCAGGCGGCTTGTTGGGTCCAGTACCCCTCAGCCAGCCCCACCCGGCAATCAGCAAACTTTTGTCCGTCAGCCAGCCAAATCAACTCTGGACGCCGCGTCCTCTGGCAGAATGGATGGTAATTATTCGACTAGAAAAGTTCATGCCGGCCCAGCTCGATGAATCGATGCGGCTGCACTTGATTAACGAACTCTTTGAAAGCTGGCTCGCCGAACAGATATCGCAAATAGGCCCGCTACAGCCCCTCTCCTCGGTGTCTTCAATATCATGACAATCAAGCAATTTGGTCAGGGGCCCCCGGATTTATCCGTGGAGACTTAAAAAAGCGTAGCATCCTGACAAAAACCCCCTGGATTCAATCTAAAATCTAAAATCTAAAATCTAAAATTGGATGACTTCTTCCGCTGTTTCCCTCTCCCAAATTCAGGATTTCCTAGCTCAAACACCTCCCTTTGACCGACTGTCAGAGACGGCTATGACAGCCTTGGTGGCTAAATGCCAACTCCTCGGCTACCGGACGGGGCAACCCCTGTTTGAACGGGAAAAAATGCCGACTCAGGTGGCAATTATCTATCAAGGCCAGGCCCGGCTGCTGGGCTTTGACCAGCGCTCGCAACGCCACGTAAGTTTACGCTTGGTGCAGTCGAAGGAAATCCTGGGCTGGGCTGGCTTGCTCAGGGGAGTTCCCTGCGAAACGGCGATTGCCTCTACAGATGTGATCGCGATTGTCCTACCGGCAGAAGATTTCCTGAGCGTACTCGAAAAACAGCCGACATTTGGAGAAGCCTTTCGGGAACACTGTTCCTTGAGCGAAGTATTTGAACTGTTGAGCCTGGAATTGCAGCGCCAAGCCGACGGCACTTCCAATCTCAAGGAACTCACCCTGCAAGCTTGGCAAGATGCGACAGTTGTCAACGTACCAAACGGCAACAAAAAAACTCAAGACATCGCCAAAGAGCTAGATGCCGATCGATTTTGGCTCGTCAGCAGCGGCGTCTTGGGCGACTTTCCCACCGGCAGCCGCTTCTCGGTGGAAAACGCAGCCAAATCCTTAAAAGTAGAAGGCCGCCTCGGCGCCCGCTTGGTCGGCTTCCGGGAAGCCCCAGAACCCCAACCAGAAACAGAGTCATTAAATGGCACGACAGAGACAGTAGGCCCAGGGCAGAATCCGCCCAGCGGAACATTCATTGAGGTTAAACCCGGCCCTGACCGTCCCCCAGAACCAACAGGCGACCAACCAAAGGATGCCGGGAGATACCCAGTTTTCCGCGCCAAAGGGCAGATTGAGGGCCCGCTTGCTTGCTTCCAAATGTTGAGTAAGTATTTTGGCCTCAAATTTCGTCGAGATATCATCCGCAAAGTTCTAGAAAATCAGTTAAAAACCGCTGGTTCTATCAGTATGCAAGCCTGCGGGGCGATCGCTCAAAGCATCGGCCTCACGCCCCAATTGGCGCAAGTGCCAGCAGAAGCCATCAACCGCATCAAAGCCCCCGTAATGATTAAATGGCAAGATACCTTTGCCATTATTTACAGCATCACCGAGCAAGAATTGGTGCTCGCCACGCCCGAACAGGGGCTGATGCGGAAGCGGATACCTCAGTTTAAAGAAATCTGGGGAGAATCAGGAGAAGTCCTGCTGCTGCAAGCTCCGCAAGTTGAGCAAAAAGAGCAGTTCAGCTTCTGGTGGTTTGTGCCGGCTCTCATGGAACACAAAACAGTGTTTTTTGAGGTGTTGCTCGCTTCGTTTTTTGTACAGTTATTTGGTCTTGCCAACCCATTAATCAGCCAAATAATTATTGATAAAGTCTTAGGTCAGCGCAGCATTGACACCTTGGATATTTTGGGAGCATTTCTGTTAGGTGTTGCTCTGTTTGAAGGACTGCTCAACGGTTTGCGTACCTTTTTGTTTATAGATACCTCAAACCGCATCGATGTCAAATTGAGTGCGGAGGTAATCGACCACTTGCTCCGGCTGCCCCAAAATTACTTTGACAACCGGCGCGTGGGAGATCTGGTTTACAAATTCAGCATGATGGGCCAGATTCGGGAATTCATGACGAGTACAGCTCTGACAGTGGTTCTCGATGCGGTATTTTCGGTGGTTTACGTCGCCGTTATGCTCTCTTACAGCGTGCAGCTAACGGCAGTATCTTTGGCAGTGGTACCGATACTGGGGCTGATGATTGTTCTAATCAATCCGCTGGTGCTGCGCCTGATCAAACAAAGAAACAACCGTTTTGCTGACTCTCAATCTTATTTAGTGGAAGTAGTCAGCGGGATTCAAACTGTTAAGGCTCAAAATATAGAATTGAAATCCCGCTGGGAGTGGTCGAGCCGCTACGCAAAATACATTACAGCCAGTTTTAAAACAATTATCACGGGAACTGCGGCCGGTACGGTTAGCAGCTTTTTAAACCAGGTGGGTAACTTAGCTCAGTTGTGGGTGGGAGCTTATTTGGTACTGGGAAATGAGATTACTCTGGGTCAGTTGATTGCTTTCCGAATTATTTCCGGGAACGTGACTGGTTCGCTGCTGCGTTTTGTGAGCGTGTGGCAGAGTTTCCAAGAAGTATCGATGTCGATCGATATGCTTAAGGATGTGGTCGATACGCCGACGGAAACCAGCGATGAAGACCGCAGCAATATCCCGCTGCCGGCAATTCAAGGGCAGGTTACCTATGAGGAGGTTTCCTTCCGATTTCTCGAAAGCGGGCCACTGCAATTGGCTAATGTTAATTTGGAATTTCCCGCTGGCAGTTTTGTGGGAATTGTGGGGGGAAGCGGTTCCGGTAAAAGTACGGCGATGAAGCTGTTGCAGCGTCTTTATCCGCCGCTGTCGGGCCGGATTTTTATTGACGGCTATGACATTTCTAAGGTGGAACTGTACTCGCTTCGCAGCCAACTAGGGGTAGTCCTGCAAGATACTTTGCTGTTTAACTGTACTGTTCAGGAAAATATTGCTCTGAGCAATCCCGATGCGAGTACAGATGAGATTGTGCGAGCTGCGAAATTAGCTGTGGCTCACGATTTTATTATGGGCTTGCCTGCTGGCTACAATACGATAGTGGGAGAGCGGGGTGCGTCGCTTTCTGGGGGTCAAAGGCAGCGTTTGGCGATCGCCCGGACGATTTTGCAAAACCCGAAACTGCTGATTTTGGACGAAGCTACAAGCGCCCTCGACTACCATTCAGAACGCCAAGTTTGCAATAACTTAGCAGAAGCTTTCGCCGGCCGCACGGTGTTTTTCATAACTCACCGCCTGACTACCATCCAAAACGCTGATGTAATTATTATGATGGATCAAGGTTCTGTAGTTGAGCGGGGAAGTCATAAAGAATTAATGGCTCTTAAAGGGCGTTACTACTGCCTCTTCCAACAACAAGAGTCATCGAATACCTGATCTCTAACAACTCACAACTGATCACTAACGCTTAACAACTGAGAACTAACAAATGGCTATGAAATCGTTAATACTTTCTGAGCAACCAGTCATTCTCGAAAAACCAGCGATTTGGTCGCACTTGTTTTTGTGGATGATCATGCTGATGACCACTTCTGCTGTAGTTTGGGCTTATTTTGCTAGCGTAGAGCAAGCTGTCCCCGCTGTCGGTCAATTGGAACTCAAAGATGGTGCTAGAGACATCCAAGCACCTGCTACGGGCGCTGTGGTGAGACTTCACGTTGAAAATGGCGATCGCGTGGAAAAGAACCAGCCTCTGCTCACTTTCAACCCCCTTGCACCCAGTGCCGATTTAACATCGATACAGAAAACTAAAGAAGCTCTGGAAAAGGAAAATAAATTTTACGAAGATGTTGTCAACGGCAAAATTCAAGGCGCTGTTCCTTCTAACCTAGAATCAACAATCAAGGACAGACAAAGCCTCACGGCACAAAATCAAGTGCTGCAAGCTTTGATTGACGAGCTGTACCTCAACAGGGGAGCCAGCGGAAATTTTGATGGTGCCCAGCAAGGACTTTATGTTAATTATCGATCGGAATTTTTGTCTCGAGTCGCCGCAGCTCAAGGCCAAGTTCAGGAGTTGGAAAAACAACTGAAGCAAGCTCAGGATGCTGAGAAAGCCGCCGGCGATCAAATGACAGTGGCACAGCAACAATTGGGTTTTGCCCAAAACCAATTAAATTATGCTCAGCAGCAGTTAGGTTCTTCGCAAGAGCAAGTAAAATCAGCCCTGGCTCAGAAAGACTTAGCCCAAGAACAGTTAACGAAATCCCAACAAGTATTGAAGTCGAATCAAAACATTCTAGGCAGACTCGCCCCCCTGGTAGAGGAAGGAGCCATCGCTGAACTGCAAAAAGAACGTCAAGAGCAAGATGTTTTCAGAGGCCAAAGCGACGTTCTCAAACAGCAAGATCAAATCAAGCAGCGCGAAGGTGAAATCAACTCTCGCAAGGGCGAAATTAACACGCGCCTCGGTGAAATAAATACGCGCCGAGGCGAGATTAACGCGCGTCAAGGTGACATCCAAAAAATTAGTGCTGACATACAGCGCCAGCAAGGAGAGCAAGCACGCATTCAGGAGTCGATCGCCCGCGCCGAAGAACAGTTGAAAAACACCAAGGATTCCTGGGCAAAAGAACTTTACAGCAAAATTGCTGAAAACGAGAAACAAATTGCCAGCAGCGATTCTCAGCTAAGCCGCTTCAAAGTGGAAAACCTGAAAAAGTTGTCCGAGGTGAACGCTCAGCTACAAAAGGCTCAACAAAACCGCGACACTCAAGTTCTGAAGTCACCCGTATCGGGGGTAATCTTTGATTTGAAGCCTTCTACGAAGGAGAAAGCTAAGTTGGATATGGCAAAAGATCCCATCTGCCAATCCATTATTAATTCGGTGGTGAAACCGGGCGAACCGCGCCCAGCACGCTGCGAAGAAGCTTATTACGAAGCGCAGCAAACTGAAAAGCTACTCAAGGTTTTGGATGACGAAAACGGTTTGGAAGCAGTTGTTTACTTGGAAAACAGCAATGTGGCTCTGGTATTGGATGCTTTGAGACAGAAGCGGGCAAAATTGGAGCCGTATCACGGCAAGCAATTAGACGGAGAAAAGATTGACTGCGAAACAGGTAAAATTTGCGTTTGTCCAGAGAAGGAAATTAACAGAGAGAAACTGGGTTTGACGAAATACCAATGCGTGCCTGTGGAAGTGAATGTAGAAGCTTTCCCGGCGATGGAGTTTGGTACTGCTGAGGGTGAAGTGATAGAGATTAGCAGCGATGCTGAGCCTCCTACTGAACTGCGGAAATACTACGCTTTCAAAACCAAAATTAAGCTCAACAATCAGAAGTTTGTTTTGAACAAGGGCAAGGCAAATGAAGTGGAGGTTAACTTGCAGTCGGGAATGTCCGTGAGTTCTAATATCAATATCGGCAAGCGGACTGTTTTGCAGATGTTTATCAACCGATTTACTGGGAAAATGGATACGTTCAAGACTATTAAGTAATTCGGTTAACGGCTATAAAGAAGTAGGGTGCGCCTAGCGCACCTTACCGCTATAAGTAGATACAACGTCCTTGATAAAATTAGGTGCTTAAAACCCCTCAAAAGTTAAACTTTCGTTGGCTGCTAGACTCAGCTTAGCCGAACGTCCTTCGGTGACTAAAAAATAAATGGTATTTAAGCCGGGTTGATATAAAATGGTGATGGCAATCGGTGCGATCGCACATTGATGAAAAAATTAATCTTATTTACTCTATATCTGATTCCTGTCCTCTTATTAATCGGATTTGTAGCGAATTTTAGCGTTAACGTTCCCGTTGATGACGAGTGGAGGTTAGCTAGCCTTTTTGAAAAAATAGCTGCGGGAAATGTAACTTTTAACGATTTTTGGGCTTTGCACAGCAACCACCGCATACTTTTCCCTAAAATAATTATTGCGGTGCTGGCTTTTGCTTCCCGATGGAATATTAATTATCAGTTGTGTCTCAGCATAGGTTTGGCTGCGATAACTTTTATTGCTATGTACAAGTTATCCTCGATGCAAGTTAAGAATGTCGGGGATGATTTGTGGCATTTAGCTAATATTTTAACTTGTATTTTGCTTTTCTCGCTAGTTCAGCACGAAAACTGGCTTTGGGGATTTCAATTAGCTTGGTTTTTTGTGAATTTATGTTTTGTAGCTGCGGTTTATACGCTGGTTTCAAATCACAAATTATTGCCTAATATTAGAATCTTTATTGCTGCTGTATTCTGCTTTGTTGCGAGTTTTTCGCTGGCTCAAGGCTTGCTGTCTTGGTTGGCTGCAATGCCGGCTGTGGTGGCTTTGGAGGGAAATGCAGCGCAGAAACGAAAAAGAGCGATCGCATGGATGCTGCTGTTTGTAGCAACTTGTGCTGTTTACTCAATAGATTATCATCCTAGCCGGAAAGCAAGTCTTATTTTCTTGTTGAATAAGCCCCTTGTAGTTATTGATTACTTTTTAAGCTTGCTGGGTTCGCCAATTGTGCGATCGCCTGGAATTTCAGCATTGGTTGGATTGCTAATATTTGCAACTTTCTTATTTGTGGGATTCCACTTTGGGAGAAAGATTACCGAGCATCATGAGGCTTTACCTTGGCTGTCAATAGGTTTGTTTTCAGTTTTATCGGCTCTGTTTATTACGGCTGGTAGGGCAGAATTTGGGGCGATTCAGGCCCTAGAATCGTCGAGATATACGACTAATTCGATTTTGCTGTTAATTGCTTTGGTTCAGCTCGGTCAATTGTTTGTCCGAGGTAAGATTGCTACCATAAATCGCAACTATAAATTTGTTTATCGGGTGTTAGCAGGGCTGTTAATTGGGATAATTATTGTTAACTCTCAGCAGGCGATCGCCCAAACTAGATCGGCACTTCTTTACAAACAAGGCGCTCAAGATTGTTTGCAGTTAATTAACTATCTGGAACCGTCGGATTTTTTCAAAAATTCGCCGGAAAGCTGTTTGAGGGTGCTGAGCAAAAAAACTTGGCTGGTGAGAGAAGGCGCTGCAATTATCGATAAAATAGGTTGGATCAAGTTCGCGAAGAATGTAGATTTTATTTCTAATACCGAGAAAGTTTACGGTTATTTAGACAAACCTCCAACTAGCGATAAATCCTTGACTGTTAAGCCAAAGGATGCTGTCAAGGCTGCTGGTTGGGCGGTTTTGCCAGGAAATTTGAAACAACCAAATATTGTACTGCTATCTGTCGGCGATAAACAATCTTTTTTTGCTAACGCTTATGTAAATTTGGACAGTCCCGACATTGCTGAGAGTTTAAAATCTGAGTTATACAATAATGCAAGGTGGGCTGTTGATTTGTCGGATAATAATTTGCCGATCGCCCAAACGGAAATAAAAGCTTGGGTGTATAATCCTGTTGACAACCAGTTTGTCCAGTTGCGCGGAGGATGAGGAGTGAAAATTTCTGTGATAATACCAGCCCACAATGAGGAGGGCTGTTTGTACGGTACTGTGCGGGCGATCGCCCAGACGCTTGATTTAGAAGGCATTCCGCACGAAATTTTGATTGTGAATGACAATAGTGTCGATCGAACTATTGATATTTGCCAGGAGTTGTCAGAGACTTTTCCCACAGTTAGATACATCAACAATCAACCTCCGAATGGTTTCGGATTTGCTGTGCGCCGGGGATTGGCGGAATTTGACGGAGATGCTGTGGCAATTGTGATGGCGGATGCTTCCGACGATCCGATGGATTTGGTAGCAGGATACCGCAAGTTGCAAGAAGGATATGATTGCGTTTTCGGTTCCCGCTTTATCAAAGGTGGCTTTATAGTTGATTATCCCATTCACAAGTTAGCAATTAACCGCTTAGCAAACTGGTTTGTCAAAAGTATTTTCGGCCTGCGCTACAGCGATGTCACTAATGCTTTTAAAATTTACCGCAGAGAAGTAATTGAAGGCGTACAACCGATTTTGAGTCATCATTTTAATTTGACAGTAGAACTGCCTTTAAAAGCAATTGTTCGGGGTTTTTCCTATACGGTGATTCCTCTGAGGTGGTACAATCGGACTGCTGGTATTTCTAAGCTGAAAATCAAAGAGATGGGCAGTCGATATTTGTTTATTGTCTTGTATGTCTGGCTGGAAAAACATCTGTCTCGCGGCGACTACCACCGGACTAGAAAGATAGCAAAGTTGAAAGTGAATGCCTGAAAGAATTTTAATTGTTGGTGGTGCCGGTTTCATCGGCAGTTGTTTGGCAATTGGCCTGAAGAAACTGCACCCGGAATGGCAAATAATTTGTTTAGATAACCTGCGTCGCCGAGGCTCAGAATTGAATCTGCCTCGCCTTAAAAATTGCGGAATTCAGTTTGTTTACGGGGATATTCGCACAGCGGCGGATTTAGATCCAGTTGCACTCAATGCTGACTGCATTATAGATTGTGCTGCGGAGCCTTCTGTGCTGGCTGGTTTTAGTTCGCCTCAGTACGTTTTGCAGACGAATTTACTGGGTACTGTGAATGTTTTGGAGTTGGCGAGACAGACTGGTGCGAGTTTGTTGTTTTTGTCTACGAGTCGGGTTTATCCGATCGCCAGTGTCAAGTCTGTTAAGCTGTTAGAGTTGCCGAATAGATTTGCGATCGCCCCTGAGCAAACTTTACCCGGTATATCCGAGTTGGGCATATCAGAAGACTTCCCATTAAAAGGACACCGTTCACTTTACGGAGCAACTAAATTAGCTTCGGAATTGCTGATTGAGGAATACAGGGAAGCATACAATGTGCCGGCAATTATTAACCGCTGCGGGTTAATTACGGGTGCTTGGCAAATGGGTAAAGTCGATCAGGGAGTTTGTGGTTTGTGGGTGGCGGCTCACTATTTTCAAAAGTCGCTGAGTTATATCGGTTTTGGCGGCAGCGGGAAGCAAGTTAGGGATTTACTGCACGTTGAAGATTTGTTGAGGTTAGTTAATTATCAGTTAGAAAACTTTGCCAAATTTGATGGTGAAGTTTTTAATGTTGGCGGCGGTGTGATCAACAGTCTTTCTTTGGTTGAGACAACTGATTTGTGCCAAAAGATTACCGGGAAATCGATTTCAATTAATCCTGTTTTGGAGGAACGCGCGGGGGATATTCCGATTTTTATTACTGATTCTTCTAGGGTGATGGAGCGCACAGGATGGCGGCCTGTTATTGGGCCGGAAGCGGCTTTGCAGGATATTTATGATTGGATTGCTGCTAATGAGGGGGTGTTAAGTTCGATTTTGTAGGGATTTTTTTAATGGCAGATTGCAAATAGTAGGGTGCGTCGCTATGGGAAATTTCGCCACTATTTGAGTGACGAGAAGCGACGCACCCTACGGCGAAATTTCATCCCCGTCTAAAATTCCCACCATTACCTTCAACAAATCGTCTAAATCGTCAGGAACTGTAAACAAATGGGTGTCTTGAAAAATAGTCTGCTGATTTCTATCTAACTTGCCAAATCGCCAGATATCTCCCATTGTCACCGCACCATAAAAGATATTTTGGTCTTCAACGTGCGACATCGCAATTAATTGTACAGCTAGTTGAGTAAATCCTCTGGTCATATCGTCGTTTTTTGCTTCAATAACTAGCAACTCTTGATTTGACTTCACGAGATAATCTAAACTTCCCTTTAACCAGCTATTAACGTTGAGAGTATACTCAAATCGCAGTTGACATTGACAGTATCGGATGAGATCCAGCAGCACAGGGGATACTAAGGATTCTCTTCTAGCTGTTTCGCTGCTGAGACTGACCAAGGGAAGGATATCTTCTATTTTATCTCTAAGCTCTATAAGTCTGTCTAAGTGTCTAGTTGTTTTCGGTAAAGATAAGCTTCCTTTACTTAGCGAGTAATCAAATTCTGCTAAAATTTCATCCGTTTCGTAAGGTAAGTCAAAGTATGAACGAAAGGTATATTCTCGACCTTCATCTAAGATTTTTTGCTTGACCATACTATTTTAATTTGCAAGGGGTTTGTTTGTACATTATATATCATTTTTTACAACCTTAGAAGAGGAAGTATGGTCTATTTTTAACACGACTCAGCATTTATCCCCAAACTTCTGTCAAATCCAAGACAAAACCAGGCAACACATCTTCGCCGGACAAAGTAACAGGATTTTCCAGCACTTCTACATCTTGATTTTGCCTGTAAATTTCCACCTTTCTGTTTTTTCTATCTATCAACCAACCTAAACGAGCGCCATTGTTCATATACTCTTTCATCTTGGCTCGCAGCGGTTCCATGTTGTCAGTTTTAGAACGAAGTTCTACCACAAAATCAGGACACAAGGGAATAAAGCTTTCTTTTTGTTTTGGGGTGAGTGCATCCCACCTTTCTTGACGCACCCAAGCTGCATCGGGAGAGCGATCGGCTCCATTGGGCAGGTGAAAACCAGTAGAAGAGTTAAATGCTTTACCGAGTCTAGTCCGCCGATTCCACAGCCAGAGTTGCCCTTCTATATCCAGATTCCGATATCCTGTTTCGCCTCCGGTTGGTGGGTTCACGATTAATTCTCCTGTGGCTGTGCGTTCTAATTGTAACTCCCGATTGGCGATCGCCAATTCAACGAACTGTTCGTGGGTAACGGTGAGTGTTAGTGTTAGTGGAATATTGACGGGAAGGGCAGCGGATGATTGAGTTTGTGTCATCATTTTTGTCCTCAAAGTGATGCTTTAATGACAGCTTCATCCTAATTGGACAAAGCCCGAAATGCGGGATAGTTTGTAACTTTTATAATAACACTTAAACGTGCCATCTACAAAGTGCGATCGACCTTTTGTTAACCAAAGCTCGATCGCATCTGGTATCATAGAAAAAAAGTTCCCCGCCCAGACGCAAAAACATGATAACTTCTACAGTTGTTGCCCCATCGAAAATCTACTCTCTAGAAGCATGGATGGAAAGTCCACCGGATATGCAAGAGTGGGTTGATGGCGAATTATTGGAAAAAAATGGCATGACTCTGAAGCATAGCAAGGTGCAAGGAAATCTTTACTTTTATTGGAGAACGTACAAAGACTCTAGCGGACAAGGAGGGGAGGTTTATACTGATGTTCCCTGCCGCACAAACAACCAGGGGCGCTATCCTGATGTTGCCTACCTTCCCCCGGAATTAGCCGCACAATTTGGCAATCTCAAAGTGCTGCCGCAAAGTTTCCCTTTATGTGCTGAAATTGTTTCGCCAACAGATTTGGCGGAAGATGTAATTGCTAAAGCTACAGAATATTTAGAATCGGGAAGTGAGGAAGTTTGGCTGGTATATCCTGAAAATCAGTGGATTATTGTAGTAACAAAACAAACCAGAAGCATCTTTATTTCTGGGGAAACTGTTAGCACTCAAATTGTTTTACCGGGTTTTAGCATTCCAGTAGATGAATTATTAAAATGAGCGATTTCCCTACATTCTCATTTTCAGCCTCTGACTGGAAGTGTCGATATTGAGGAAGATACTCAATTGTTTAGTTTCGATGCTTTAAGAAACATTTGCCCTCCCAAAACTTGCCACAAAAAAGGCAATTTTAAGTAAAGTTTTAACAGCAAGGGCGAAGCCGGTCTGCCTTTCGTCGAAAACGGTAAAAATCTCGGTATAATCAGGTCAATTTCAAAGCCGACAGTTTGTAAAAGCTCTTGTAGCGATAAATGCGTTATCGGTAATTGATGGTCGATAAAATCGTAGTATTCCTTGTAGGAATATTTAAAATTAGGCTGAATTACCAACAGAGAACCGCTAGGCTTGAGGGCCTCGAAGCAAAAGGAGATAATTTCTACAAGTTCCTCTTTGTTGCGGAGGTGTTCAAAAAAATTTGAGATAAAAATGCGATCGAACTGTTCGGTAAAAGATGTGCGATCGTCCAAATTAAACACATCAATATTAAGCACATTTACATCAGGATTGGCAAATAACTTTGAATCGGGATTAATATCTATTAAATATTTTTTTTTAGCCCGAATTTGATTGATAAACTCGCAGTAACCGCCGCCAATATCTAAAACGGTTGATTCGGGAGGAACATAATCTTGTAAGAATTCGTCAATTAAAACTTTCCAGAGTGCCACCTTGGCTTGCAGTTGTCGGGAATCAAATCGATTGGCGTACAATTTTTTGAGATATGCGTCGGCTTTCATAGTAAAATAGCAGAGACTGAGTATGAGTTTATCACGCGATACAGCCAACTATGAATGTTATATCTACTGAAATACCGGAAGTTTTGATTATTGAGCCGAAAATTTTCGGAGACGATCGCGGTTTCTTTTTTGAGAGTTTCAATCACAAAGTTTTTGTCGAAAAAACAGGCGTGACGGCAGAATTTGTGCAAGACAATCATTCCAAATCTTCTAAAAATGTGCTGCGCGGTTTGCACTACCAACTGCAGCAGCCTCAAGGCAAATTGCTGCGGGTAGTTGCTGGCGAAATATTTGATGTAGCGGTGGATATTAGAAAAAGTTCGCCGACTTTTGGGCAGTGGGTTGGGTGTTTGCTTAGTTCAGAAAATAAGCGGCAATTTTGGGTTCCGGCGGGGTTTGCTCACGGTTTTTTAGTGGTTTCCCAGACGGCTGAAGTTTTGTACAAAACTACAGATTATTACGCACCGGCACACGAGCGGTGTATCCTGTGGAATGACCCGGATTTGGCGATCGACTGGCCGCTAGATGGTGCCCAACCAATCTTATCAGCTAAAGACCAAGCTGGACAAACGTTGAAAAGAGCTCAAGTGTTTTGATTATGAAAATTTTACTCGCAGGTGGCAGCGGACAGCTAGCTCAAGAATTGCAGCCGATTTTATTATCTTCGGGAGAGGTTATTGCGGTTGATCGCACTCGCCTCGACTTATCACAACCCGAAAGCATCCGTCAAGCAATGGCTGAAATTCAACCGGATTTAGTCGTCAATGGGGGCGCTTACACTGCGGTAGACAAAGCAGAAAGCGAACCGGAATTAGCAAACGCTGTCAACGGTATTGCACCCGGAATTCTCGCAGAAGAATGCGAAAAACTGGGAGCAAGTTTGATTCACTTTTCTACTGATTATGTCTTTGACGGCAGCCACGGTTCTGCTTATCTGGAAACAGATTCTACGAACCCGCTGGGAACTTACGGCAAGTCGAAATTAGCAGGCGAGGAAGCAATTCGGAAAGCGGGAAACCGACATATTATTATTAGAACCGCGTGGGTTTACGGCAACGGTGGCAAAGGTAATTTTGTCAAAACCATGCTGAGGTTGGGAAAGGAAAGGGAAGAAATTCGAGTAGTAGCAGATCAGATCGGAAGCCCTACTTGGACGGGCGATTTAAGTGCGGCCACTTCGCAAATTATTCCTCTCCTTGGGCAAGAAACTTTTGGGACTTACCACTACACTAACAGCGGTGTTTGTAGCTGGTACGATTTTGCGATCGCCATTTTTGAGGAAGCAGCACAACTCGGCTTTCCCCTAAAAGTTCAGCGCGTAATTCCCATCACCACCTCCGAATATCCGACACCCGCAAAACGTCCGGCTTTTTCTGTCCTCTCTACGGTAAAAATATCAGCACTTCTAGGCACGTATCCTCCCCACTGGCGGCAAGGACTCAGAAAAATGCTGGCAAGAGAAGTGAAATAAAAAATTGAGGAAAACTCAAAACGCGAGGGCGGGTTTTGTTAATGAGTTACCTGTTATTTCCAAAGTTTCTCACCTAAACCCGCCTTTACCAATTAAAAATCTCCCCATGTCTGAATCCATGAAAACCAAGCAACAATATATTTTAATTGCCGCATCAGTTCTCGGCATTCTAATACCAGCGTCATATATTTTGTACTTGATATCCCAAGCGGGAGACTTGTCTAATTTTGATTATTGGTGGATGACGTGGAATTTTTATTCAGTAGACGGTTTCTCTACAAATCCTTTTAATTGGATATTTCGGGCGAACGAGCATTTTGTCTTGATTCCGGCAATTATTTATGGTTTGAATATAGTTGTCACCCAAGGTTCAAATATTGGTTTGTGTTTAGTTGCCTGGTTCTTGGCTTGGATTCAGTGCCACGTATTAATTGCTCTGCTTCCATTAAAATTGAGGCGTTTTCCCCGGCAATTTATCTCGCTACTGCTTTGCATTTCTATTTTTAATTTTACTCCGGCGGCGGCTCACAATTGGATGCGGGGATTCAGCGGTGTTCACTGGATAATTGCTAATTTATTTGTGATTTGTTCGATATTTTGTTTGCAATCCTATGTGAAGCTTTTGTCAAGTAAGAGGGAGGCGGAGCCTCTGGATATTAATTCCCAGGCAGAGCCTGGTAACGAAGGATGGAAACAAAATAAGTGGGTAATTGGCAGCATTGTTTTTGGCGTTTTAGGCTGTATTAGTTACAGCACTCCTTTAGCTTTGTGGCCGATATTGTGTGCTGCTGCTGTTGTGCTGCGGTTTCCTCGGCGAATAACTTATTTGTATTTCATTGCTTCGATTGCGGTGATTGGTATTTATTTTTTAACTTATAAAACTCCTTCTCATCACCCTTCTTTAACTAAAATTAACCCGCTCAAAACTCTCGAATATATTCCCACTTATCTCGGCGGAATATTTAGCGAAAATATTATTTTTGCTTCAATTATTGGTATAATTGGTTTGATTGCAGCGACGGGTTTTGTGGCTTATTGGCTATTTATAAAAAAGGTCGATCGCCCGGATTGGCTGCCTTGGCTATCAATCCAACTTTACACGCTGCAAACGGCGTTAATGGCCGCGGTTAGCCGATCGGGATTTGGCGTCGAACAGGCCACCGCTTCCCGCTACGCCACACTCCCAGCTTTGTTTTGGATGAGCACAATTGTGCTGACAGTATTGTGGGTGCGCGAGTGGCAGCCAACACCAAGAATCCAAGGGCGTTGGCTGACACCGCTGTTTGCAGTCGCCACAGTCGCGATTATTTTAATGTACGGGGTGGGAGGCGAAACTGCAATGGCGATCGCCCACAGAGCAACCTATCAACCGTTAGTAGCATTATCACTGCAATTAGGCATCACCGACGTAACGCTAATTAAAGACCGCGTAGGCAACAAACCCGCCGCTTTTGTCGGGTTAATCGACGCATTAAAAACTAACAACTTAGTGCCATTTAACCGAGACATCAAAAAACACAATTTCTGTGCAGCATTAGACACAAAAATCGACGGAAATTTACTGTCAGCGCCCAAAGACGGAGTACCCGGATTTTTTGATACAGTAACTAAACTCGCCCCCGCCGCCTCCAGAGTAATTGGCTGGGTAGGAGACCCCGAAAACAATGTAAAATGTATTGCCATTCTCAACCAAGAAAATGTCGTTCGAGGTTTTGCCATGTCAGGATTTCCCCGCCCAGATTTAGTTAAATTGTTTGGCCCTTCCTACGAATTCGCAGCTTGGAGAGGATACATTCAAACATCACCAACCGATAAATTATTGACAGCCTATGCCTCCTTTAAAAACCGCAAAGGTTGGGTAGCCTTGCGAAACTCCCAAGTTATCAATAAAAACTAAAAAACCTCTCCTTCTCCTCCTCTGCGCCCTCTGCGCCCTCTGCGGTTAATAAAAAAATCTCATTGACAACACAAATGAAATAGAATAGCCCTATGCCAAAACATCTCAGCTTCGTAATCCCCGTTCACAACGAAGAAGCCACCATAAAATTACTGTTTGAAAAAATCCAACTTGTCATGTTCCAAACAGAAAGTGACAGTTACGAAGTCATTTTCATAGATGACGGTAGCCGCGATTATTCGTGGCAAGAAATCACAGATTTAGCCAGCCAACATCCCAAACTAATTAAAGCGATTAAAATGCGCCGCAACTTTGGCAAATCCGCCGCGCTTTCAGCAGGATTTCGCAATGCAGCAGGGATAATTATTTTTACTCTCGATGCTGACCTTCAGGATGACCCCGCTGAAATTCCCAAGTTTTTACATCATTTAGAATCGGGATTTGATTTAGTTTCCGGTTGGCGAAAACAGCGGAACGACCCGCTTTCTAAAACTTTACCTTCCAAGCTATTTAATGCTGTTGCGTGTTTGCTGACTGGGGTGCAAATGCACGATATGAATTGCGGTTTTAAAGCTTACCGTAGGGAAGTTTTGCAGTCGATTAAATTGTACGGGGAATTGCACCGCTACATTCCAGCTTTAGCCAACAATTTAGGGTTTAAAATTGGCGAAGTAGTTGTGGAACATCATCCGCGAAAGCACGGAAAATCTAATTACGGCTGGGAACGCTATGCGCGGGGATTTATTGATTTGTTGACGGTGTTAGCCACGACGCAGTATTTACACAAACCGGGTCATTTGTTTGGCGGCTTGGGATTGTGTTTTGGCTTGGTTGGAACTGTTTCGCTGAGTTATTTGATAGTTATTTGGTTTCTGAATTTGGCGGGGATGAATTTTGGGCCGATCGGCAATCGACCTTTGTTATTTTTTGGGATTTTGTGTACAATTCTGTCGGTGCAGTTGATTTCTTTGGGGATTTTAGCTGAGTTGATGGCGCGGAATGTGGATGCTGATTATGTGGACAAGCAAATTAGCGAAATTATTGATGATTCGGGTTTTGATATTTAACCGCAGATTAAGGCTGATTAATGCTGATTAACGCAGATAAATCGGATATTGAAATTGCTTCTACACAAGCAAAGTCTGCCTCCGCAGACTAAGATAAAAGTCATATTTGGATTTAACAAGTTTTACCAATTACCTATTATCTAATTTTAAACAGTATCCATTTGCCTTCTTGCTCTACTATTTCTCCGTCAATATTTGGATGCCAATCGATGCGAGTCAGGATATAATCGGCATGGTAGTTTCTCGCTACTTTGACTAAATCTGCACTGCTGCGTCGGATGAAAAAGTCATTTCCTCCCCAAATCATTTGCGGGTTTAAGGGAACCCCTAAAACGGTTTCCATGCGGGTTTGCCATTCTTTGATGCCTTTTTCGGTAAAGGGAAAGTTCTTGAAGTTGACGACAATCGCTCTTTCGGAGAAAAACTGGAAGTTGGTAACTGAAGGTGGAATTAATACGAGTGAATCGCGGCTGCTACTTTGGGAAAATCGCACAGCTAATTTGCTTAAGTCATCTCTGGGAACGGCATTGATATTAACTCTTGTTTGAAATAGATTTAATATAGGTTTGGGCAGAATTCCTGCTATTCCGAAAACTAAGGTGGTGGTAGTTATTAAGGCTAATGTGTGAGTTAGAGTTTGTTTTATAGATGTAGCTAGGGATGTTTCTTTTAAAATGAATGGGAAGGCGAGGATTGAGAAAAAAACTGGGATGCTAATTATTCGATCGCCCATTATTTCCCATGAATCAGTCAGCGGATATATCAAGCTGAAAATAACCGTTCCTGCTGCAAAAATCCACAACAATATATTATATCGTTTGGGCAATACGTAATTTTTTGTTTGCCAAACTGATAATCCTAAGAAAATGATGCCCCTAAAAGGCAAAGTTAGTACAGCTAACAGCGACAAGCTAATAGCTATTTGTTTTTCTCTGTAAAGTTGCTCGACGGTCAAAGCAACAGCAATAAATATAATTAATTGAGCAAAAGGTACAGTTCTAGCTAACTGTAGTTTGGCGATAAAAGCCAGCGGATAAATCTCTACAAATATGTAATTTAGAAACAATCCAAAAATGGATGTACCAACAATCACATAAAAATTAACCTTGTCTTCTTTTGGCAATAAATCGGAATTTTTGATGCACAGCAAGCCACCCATTATGAAACATATAAAGTTGAACCAATTCCCGACATCCCAATTTGACGGGAGGATGTGGTGGGGGTTGCGGACTTTCGCGTGAATGTAGACAAACTCGGCGTTGTCGATAGTGTGAGTGCTGGTAGTACCTGTTAATAACATCGGTACGTAAACGATACTTGCCATTGCTGCTAAAAGTGCGATCGCCAAAATCAATGTTTTAAACTTCCGCTGTTTTACAGATTGAATTACCAAAACGGGAACCATCATCAATCCCGGTAACAAACCCACTAAGAATTGCAGCAGACAAGCCAGTCCAAAAAAGAAATATCCTGTCAGCCATTTCTGGCGCAAACTAAAGTAAATTCCCCAGATTGCCAAACCCATTGCGAAGGTACTGGGTACTGATTTGGTGGAAAATATCAGCGTGTTACCAACATCTGTAAATGAAGCGGCTATACATAAAAAAGCCATCGCTGCGGCAGGCAGTTTGGAATTAGTATAGATATTGATAATGGCGTAGCAAGCTAGGATAAATGAACCGAAGGATAGGAATTGATAAATAAAATGCGCTAGGGGAATGCTTGTTCCTAAGTTTGCGAGCAAATAAATGATATAGTAATAGTAGTATCTCGGATTAAATTTAACCATTTCCTGAACGTAATAATCATTTTTATACATTTCAGGATTTAACATAAATTGAATGGGCGGCACTTCGGGAAAATTGCCTCCAATGGGAAAAATATAGCCCGTAGCCATCAGGGATCCGATGATGACAAAAGTAGAGAGAGATAGATTAAAATACCAGTTGGATTTTTGATGTTTCTGCATTGACGGTTCAATTTACCTACTGACAGCTAAATTGTTAATCTCCAGTTGGCATTGGTTTGTTAAATCTTCTTTGCTGCTACTTAATACCTCAAGCAGCAGATAAAGGGGATTTTTGCCCTCAACTAATAGATTTAAGCCGATCGCACTTTTTTGACTGTAAGCCATCTCTGCTGAGTCTATTAATTTACCTTGCTTGTCCCACAAAGTCAAGCGCAGGGCAATTCCCGGACATTGTTTGTTAGGTAAATTGAGTTTGCCGGTAACTTTCGCTTTGTCTGAGATGGAACCTAAATAGATGAAAGATGTATCGAGTTTATTGCTGTTTTTAATTGAATGAGTTACAATATTATATAGGTTATTTGATTTTTGACTGACTGAATAATTGGCACTTGTGTAGATTGATTGATGCAAACTCATCCAATCTAACTGCGTGCCCGGTCGATCGACTATTTGCCGCTGCATCGCATCCAGAGTCCTAACTGCCGTTGCTGTATCCGTCGGCCGCATCCTCCGGTAAACGCTGACAGTCACGCCGTTTTCTAGCTTAAACTGTTCCGGTAGCAATTGGAAATCGCGGGCAATCTCCCAGTTTTGAGTAAAGGCATCGTACACAACTTTAACAACATCTTGTTCGTGCGATCGCAAAACTTGTTCGTCACTCGGTAACACCTGCTGAAAAGGTGTAGCAACCACCGCATATTGTGACTGCAACAACTCCGGTAGCGGGTAAGTATCGCGCGAGTCAATTTGCGGCCTCCCGATTGTATTTAATTTCCACCAACCCTCCGGCGGGTTTAATTTTCGGTTGGCTTGTCGCAGGATATTAGCATTAAAACTGTTAGAAGCACCGGCAATATAAATCGGTTCTTCATTCGGTGCTAATTTTCGCAGAAACTCTACTAATTTTACAACTTCGTCGTAGTCCGATCGCACTAACGGCGGAAAATTACCCACAAACAGTCTTGACAAATCAATTTTGAGAGGAATTAACCCGACTGCGGCATTTACAACCAGGTACAAAGCCGCCGCGCCCAGCATGAAATACCGGACTTTTCCCTTGAGTGTCAGCCAAGTTGTCCAGAAAAATGTGGATAGTCCTAAAAGTGCGATCGGTGTAATATGAATTGTATAGTGCAAGTAGCCGTAACGCAACACTAACAGCCATTCAATCAGCGATAAAACCCCAAACAACGAAACAAAAATAGTCGCCGCCGGAACCTGGATTCGGGTGAGAATTCCCGCCGAAAAACCAATCACTACCAGCAGCCAAGTTCCTAAACCGTAAAAATCCGCATAACGAGTTAAAATATCATTTACAGGCAAACTCCAAGCGACATACAAATTGCGGTAGTCAACCGTCAGAGCACTGCGAGTAAAATCTCCCGCTACCAACATTAAAATAGTTAAGCTATTTACAGCTATCAAGCCCAATTTTACAGTGGATTCAAACAAGCATCTGTAGGAAAACGGCACTGCCACGTTCTTGTCTTTTGAAGACGACAATGCCGTTTTCCTACCGTATATTAGTACAATAAACTCGATGAAAGCCTGTAAAGTCGCTGCACCCAAAAATGCGATCGCACTATAAGCAAAATGGCGCCGCAACAGAATAGCCACCGCCAGCAAAAACCCAATTAACGGGATTTTCCACCAAGATTTCAGCTTAACATCTTGCAAATAAACCCAAATTGCCAAGGCTACAAACACACAGCCGCCAGTATCCAGATATCCCCGCAGAGTCGGTATCCAACTCATCGGAATTAATAAACTCAGAAGCACAGTTGACCAAAACACCCGGCGCGGATAAACTGGAATTAGCTTTGCAGAAATTGCCCCCAACAACAGGCGAAACGGCAGCACATAAATCAGGGATACGCTGAGAATGTAACTCAGCCGAGACTCGCCAAATAAGAGAATAAACGGCACTAATGGCAAAGAGATTAATAGGTTTTTTTCCTTAGAAAGCGATTCTATAACTCCAGGCCATGCTTTATCTGGCGAGTCTCGAAATAAATTGGCCGTGTTGACTGTAGCGGTATTGTATCCCGCATAATCCCACCAATAAAAAGTATGTTCGCTGGATACATAGATTGATGTTACTGCAACTGTTACGAGAACAAGTAAAAAAAGTAAAAACCCATCAATTATAAATTTTTGAGGCCATTTAAAAGAACCAAAATCCAATAATCCCATCAGTCTAGCAACCCTAAATAACTCCTAAACTTCCTCTTTCTCTCTGCCTTCGCGCCCTTTGCGCCTTCGCGGTTCATTAACTTACCTTAAAACACTACCTTGCAAAAACTCATCCAACTTTTCTGCATATTGCCGATTTGCGATCGCACTTGGATGAAGGTCATGAGGTAAATTATTATTGGCAGGTATTTTCAAATCAACCGAAATATCCGCCGTAGAAATTCCCTCCTGACTTAACTCCCCCAACATCTTAGCAGAACCGACATTAATTCCGGCCACAACTAACTTAACACCATTAGCCTCGGCCACCCGGTTAAACTCTTGAATAATTGCCTTAGAAACCTCATGGCTTCTATACAATCCCTCTTCAAATTGATTGTAATTAACCTCCAAAAAATGGCTTAAGGCAGAAACCCGCATCAGCGGGAACTCGTGATATTCAAGTTTGGCCATTTTGTAGGTAAAATTATTTTCTCCATTTAGCCTAGCATCGGGCTGGAATAAAATACCCAGTTTATTCCAAGCAGCCATTTGCTTTCTTCTCGCCCTTAACAAAGTATTGCGGCGGTCATGAAATCCCGCATAAGCAATTACCGCAATTTTGGGTTTATTTCCTTGTTTGAGTGCTTCTTTGAATTGAATCAACGAGTGCAGCGTGCCGTAGCCGTTAACCCCAAAATTAACTATTTTATATTTGGGGAATTTATATTGAAGCAACCAAGCATAAGTTTCGCTGTCATTCAATGACCAACCGTAGGTAAAAGAACATCCAAATATCCAAATTTCAGTTTTTTTTGAGGATGGATTGTAAGTATTGAGTGGATTTGTTATTCTGAGACTATTATTGAGATGAGTTGCATTAAATGAGTAATTGCCGTTAAGTGTTACCTTGAATTTTCCCGGCAAATGTTTGTAGCCTAGTTCCGAGTCTTTGGTAAAAAAGTTACCTTTTGGTTCGACGGCAACATCAACATTTTCTATTTGCCAGGGTTTGTATCCCGCAACTCGCAAGACAATTTCAGCGGTGGTGGTGGATAAAAAAATTGGAAAAATTAGATATGTTATTAATCTGAAAGCAACATTTTTAGCAATTTTTTTTTCGCTCATTAACATAATATGAAACGTCAGCAAAAATATAGTAAACTGCCATGGCAGTATTATCTAGTTCATGGATCTAATTTAATTAAATTGAGCACCTTCACTGCATCCCCCAACCTACCCTACTAGATTGTTTGCGAGAATTAAATATTATTCGTAAAACCCGTGCCTACAAAATATTGGTTTAAACTCACATCTTGCACCAATATCAGCAACGGGCTAGAAGCCCGTTCCACAAAAAATAAACTTGATTGTGGAACGGGCATCTTGCCCGTTCTTAAGAAGAGTACAAAATATTGGTTTCAGCTAATTGAGTAATTCCTAATAACCAGGCTCTTCCTCGTACTCAGGAGTCTTAGTCTTCTCAGGGATATTCACCCGAGGAGCCTGGTAAGGCTTCGGCGCCTCATCGTCAGCCCAAGCATCAGCCTCCACATCATCCTCATACTCGTACTGCACGATCGGCTCCTTCGGGCGAGAAATCTCCGCGCGAGTGTATTGCGGCTTCTCCTCGTACTCCTCCTCCTCGTAATCGTCCTCCTGGCCGCCCCAATTATCCTCTTCGTAATCCTCGTAATCGTCGATTATTGGCTCAGGCTGCACCGTCGCGCGCATCGGCGGCTGGCGAACCGCAGGCCGATTCCACTCTAAATCCTCATCCCAAGGAACTTCCTCCACCGCAGGCGCAGCTACCCGGCTCCGCATTTCCGGTGCAGGTATCCGCACGCCTGGGCCCAATTGATTTCCCGTAGCCACGGGTTTCGGATAATAACCTGCCTCGTCCTCTTCTCGTTCCCAAGGTGCTTGGCCCAAACCAACGCGCTCCAGCAAACCCACACTAAGCTGCCTGAGCCTTTCCTCGGAACCTTCAAACACAATCAAGCGATTCGGGCCACTGCTGACAATTTCCTCAATCCCCAACTCGTAAGTGCTAAGAACTTGGTCGGGGATTTGGGGGATTCCCAGGGAAGCGATAATTATAGAAACTAACTTACCGTCTTCGGGGTCGAACCTAAAGCCCCGTACCCTACCTAAAAGTTCGCCGGTTTCGGTAATAACTTCGCTGTTAATCAAAATGCTGTAGACTTCAACATCAACATCATCTTCGATCGCGCTCTCATCTTCCACCAACAGCACGTCGCCGATTTCACTGACATTGCTGAGGAACATAAACTTCGGCATTCCAGCGACCGCGAATATATTATCACGCAGACCGATCGCCACAACTTCCCGCCGATCAATGTCCACCCATAATTGACTAACCACCCCCAAGCGTTTACCTCTGTCGCGGGTGATGACTTGAGTGCCGAGAAGGTCGGAGCGTTGGCAGATTTGTTCGGATGTCATTCTAACTTTAATCCTGATTTATTAAGTACATATATCACTCAACACGAGCGTTAACAGAAACTCCGGGACTACAACTTCAGTCCTATGACTTGAGTATAAGCTCCCCGTGCTTGAGTAACACCAATTGTACGCTCAGCCGATTGAATCATAGGTCGCCGCAAACTCACAACAATAAACTGGGCTTGTTCAGACTGTCGTTTTATCATTCTAGCCAATCGCTCCACATTTGCCCCATCCAGAAACATATCCACTTCATCAAAAGCGTAGAACGTAGACGGGCGGTAGCGTTGCAGCGCAAAAATAAAACTCAGCGCCGTCAGCGATTTTTCGCCTCCAGACATGGAAGCCAGCCGCTGTACGGGTTTGCCCTTCGGGTGAGCCACCAAATTCAAGCCACTGCTGAAGGGGTCTTCCTGGTCATCTAGCTGGAGATAGCCATCGCCTTCAGAAAGTTCCGCAAAGATAGTCTGGAAGTTCTCGTTAACGGCGTCGAAAGCTTCTTTAAAAGCGCGTCGCCGGAGTGTGGTAAAATTTTCGATTCTCAATAGCAGTTCAGTGCGTTCTCCTTCCAATGTCGTCAATTTTTGACTTAATTCTTGAAGGCGTTCTTGAGTGCGGTTGTACTCTTCCAAGGCTAGCATATTGACTGGTTCTAAAGCTTGAATGCGTTTGGCGATCGCCTTTACTTCTTGCTGCAATTCCGTCAAATTGGCTTTCTCGACATTTTCAGGAATCGACGGCACGGGGTCAGGCATTTCCGCCCGCTGCGCTTCCAATAGAGTGCGGATTGCGGCTAATTGTTCCCGGCGTTCTTGCTGGGTTTCGTGGAGTTTTTGCAACTGCCATTGTAACTGTTGTTTGGCTAAATGCTGCTCTCGCAATTGAGATTCCGCCCGATCGCGCTCTCCCTTCTGCACGCCCAATTTTTCCTCAATTTCCCCCAAAGCCGCCTTAGCTTCCGCAATTTGCCGATCGAGTTCTAACTGCTGCGAAACTATGCGATCGAGTGCATCCGCCCCCGCGTTTTGCTGCACTTGCCATTCCTGCAACTTCTCACTACCTTCCTTAATTTTGTCTTCCAAACGCCCAAATTGATTTTCCAAGTCTACAAGGCGTTGCTGGACGTTTCTCAGAGCCAATTCTCGCTCTTGCAGTTGCGCTTCTAGAGCGCGCAAACTCGATTGCATTTGCTGCCATTCGCTGTGACTGTTCGACTCTTCCAACTGCGCCAAAGTTTGCCGGTACTGCTGCAATTGAGTTTCCTGTGCGGGCAATTCTCGCTCCAGCAACTGCAATCTCGATCGCGAATTAGTTAATTCCTGTGTATTTTTCGCAATTTGCGATCGCACTTGTTCCTGTTGCGCTTGCAAATTCTTAATTTCTGACTCCAACTGTTCCAATCTCAACTGATGTTCGCGCAAATTCTGTTTTGCTTCCATCAATTCTTGGCTGCGAGTTTTGACTGCAACAGAAGCGCGATCGATCGCAATTTTGCACCTTTCCAAAATTCGCTCAATTTCCTCCAACCTTTCTTGCAAAGAGGCGATCGTCCGCGCTTCACTAGCAGCCTCACTCGCCTCAACCGTGCCAAAATGCAAAGTAGATCTATTAGTAGAACTTCCCCCAGTCATCGCCCCGCTAGTTTCCAAAATTTCCCCGTCCAAAGTGACAATCCGGTACTGTCCCAAATAGCGGCGCGCGTCGCTGAGGTTGCTAAACACAACCGTACTGCCAAAAACGTAAGCAAAAATTTCCTGATACCGCGAATCGCAATCAATCAAATTAACAGCCGCATCCACAAACCCAGCCGCGCGCCGCAAATTTTCATTCACCGAATACCTGCCGCCTCTAATCTTATTCAAAGGCAAAAAAGTCATCCTTCCCGCCCGTTTTTGTTTCAACAATTCGATCGCAGCAGCAGCCACGCTGTCATCTTCCACCACCATATTTCCCATGCGCCCGCCCGCCGCAATTTCCAGCGCCAACTGATAGCGCGGTTCTACCCGGCCCAGTTGCGCCACCAAGCCGCAAACTCCGCCAATTCCGCTTTGCGCGACAATTTTTGCAGTAAACGTTCCCGTCGCTTCTTGCAGTGCTTGAAACTGCACTTCTAGTTTGTCTAATTTGCGCTGTCTTTCCCGCTGTTCTTCCAACAAACGAGTTTGAGTTTCCTGTTGCAGTTGCAATTCTTGTTCGGCTTCGACTAAAATCTGATTCAGCGATTCTACTTGCAAAGATGCCAGGCCTTTGGTTTCCACAAGGCGAGATTGCTGCTCTTTTTTCGCTGTAATTTCCTGTTCTAATACTTGCAGCGATTGGTTTTGTTCTTGAATTTGACTTTGCAGGCGATCGGCTCTTTCGCCAATCGTAGCTTGTTCTGTACGCTGCGGTTCCAAAGTTTGTTGAATTGTTTCGATTTGGCGGTGCAGTTCGGTTTGCTGCTGTACCCAAACTTCGGCCGTCGAGGCGATCGCATTTGCAACTTCCCGACTTTCATCTAAACTTTGCTGGGCTGCGTCCCGCTGTTCCTGCAAACTTCCTATTTGAGACTTAACATAAGATATTTCTATCTCAATTTGCTCCAAACTTTGCCTAAATTGCCGAACTTCTTCCTCGGTTTGTGCTATACTAGCCGCCATTTGCCCAGCAGTTTTTTCCAAATCCTGTTTGCGGTTTTGCAGTTGCCGCCTTTCCGCTTCCTGAGTAGCAATCGTCGCTTGCAAAGCCAACAATTCCGACTCTCCCAACGCTTTAACGCGGGCATTCAGCGCGTCAAGTTCGGCGGTTGCTTCTTGAATTTGGGTGCTAATTGCTTGCAGTTGTTCGGTGAGAGATGCAGAAGTGCGATCGCCCGTTTCGATTTGTTCTCGCAGCTTCCATTCTTGCTGCTGCAAGTGGCGGAATTTCAGCACAATTTCCCACTGCGACTTTTCTTGAAATTCCGCCCGCAATTTTTGATATTTTTCCGCTTTTGTGCGATCGGAAGCCAGTCTATCGCGCTGAGAAATCAGCTCTTTTTCCACAATACTGCTGCGTTCTTCCACCTCCTTAACTTCATCCAACTTCTGCCTAGCTAAGGAAATTTTGCGATCGAACTGAGCCACACCAGCTAATTCGTCAATGATTTCTCTGCGTTCCTTAGAATTCATCGAAATAATGCTGGTAACGTCTCCTTGCAAGACGACGTTATAGCCTTCGGGATAAATTCGCAAGCGGTTGAGTTGTTCGTGAAGTTGAGTCAGCGTGCAAGGTTGACCGTTAATGTAATAAGTTGAAGTGTAAGTACCTTGGCGAGTTACCCGAAGTTTGCGCGTCACACTCCACTCATCCGATTTTGGATTTTGGATTTTGGATTTTTTATTAGTAGCGAGTAGTTGTCCGTTGTTGTCTTGAGTTGCTGCGATTTCAATCTCTTCTACGTCTTCAACAGATAACTCATCCGATTTTGGATTTTGGATTTTGGATTTTCGATTGACCGCAGATGATTGTCCGTTGTTGTTTTGAGTTTGGGCAGTTTCTATCCCTGCGGCTTCTTCAACAGAGAGAGGCGATTCTTGATTGACAGAAGATGATTGGCCGTTGTTGTCTTGAGTTTCGGCAATTTCTATCCCTTCAACTTCCTCTGCTTCAACAGATAACTCATCTGCTGCATTTTCCTCCTCATCTTCATCCTGGGCGAACCATTCCTCCCCCACATCTTCCAGCGCAAAAGTCGCAGTCACACTAGCTTCGATCGTACCGCGTTTGTTTTGGGCGCTGTTCACCAAATCCGGCAAACGTTCAGCCCGCATTCCCTTAGAACTCGAAAGTCCGAGACAAAACAGCAAAGCGTCGAGGATGTTCGACTTCCCAGAACCGTTGGGCCCGGAAACCACAGTAAAACCGGGCAGCACGGGAATGGCCGTCGTGCCGCCAAAAGATTTAAAGTTAGTCAGTTCGATCCGTTTAATGTGAACCATATGCTAGGAGTAGCTTTGGCTCTAGGTTGTTGTCACAGGGTAGCACAGGCAATGGGGCGATCGACAATGTGTTAACTTTCTAGCATTGTCGATCGAACAGATATCTTACACCTTTGTCAACAACCCAGCCGGCTTTTACTTAAAAAGTTCGTTGACAAAGGTACAAGATTGGTGATCCGAGCGAGCGCTACAAATGAACGTAAATTTTGATACAGATAATTTCATGAGACTCGATCGACATTATTTGTGCGCTCAAACCTAAAAGCCTTACCCCGACTGAATCTTGGCAAATATAATGCCGAGAATTCCTAATGTAACCCCTAGACATATAAAAACTTTCCGGTAAAATCGAACCAAAATTAATAATGTATAAAGTAACGAAGCGAATTATGGAGGGCAAACCCATTACACCAGCTCAGAACTCATCTAACCTGCCGGCTTCACCTGAAAGCGACCAACAAGTATTGCAAATTTGGGGTCGCCAGCCCCTTAAAGGACACGTCAAAATCAGCGGCGCCAAAAACTCGGCCTTAGTCGTCATGGCAGGAGCCCTGCTATGCCCAGAGGATTGCCGTCTCCGCAACGTTCCAGGTCTAGTCGATGTCGCCCGCATGGGGCAAATTCTCTCGGCTGTAGGAGTCAAATTAGAGCAGCACGGCGACGTTTTAGACATCAACGCCAGCAACCTCATAGACGCTCAAGCCCCCTACGAATTAGTCAGCCAACTGCGGGCGAGCTTCTTCATCATCGGCCCACTACTAGCGCGTTTGGGATTTGCCAAAGTGCCCTTGCCCGGTGGGTGCGCCATCGGTGCCCGACCCGTTGAACTCCACGTTCGCGGTTTGCAAGCCCTCGGTGCCGAAGTCCACATCGACCACGGCACCGTTCACGCTTACGTCAAAGGGCCAAACCGCCGCCTGAAAGGAGCCAAAATTTATTTGGACTACCCCAGCGTCGGCGCAACTGAAACTTTGATGATGGCGGCGACTCTGGCTGAAGGAGAAACCGTGATTGAAAATGCTGCTCAAGAGCCGGAAGTCGCAGATTTGGCGAATTTCTGCCGCGCTATGGGAGCAAAAATTCAAGGCGCTGGCACGAATACGATCGTCATTTCGGGAGTTCCCAAGCTGCACGCGGTAGACTATTCAATTATTCCCGATCGCATCGAAGCCGGAACATTTTTAGTAGCCGGAGCCATCACTCACTCCGAAATCAGTTTGTCGCCAGTAATTCCCGACCACCTGACGGCAGTCATTGCCAAATTGAAGACTATTGGGGCGAAAATTATTGCAGAATCCCCCGACATTTTGCGGATAGTTCCCGGCAAAACTCACTCGGCCACAGACATCGAAACTCTGCCTTACCCGGGTTTCCCCACAGATATGCAAGCTCAGTTTATGGCTTTGCTGACGCTGAGCGAAGGCGACAGCTTGATCAAAGAAACCGTGTTTGAGAATCGCTTGCGCCACGTAGCAGAGCTCAACCGCATGGGCGCCGACATTCGCCTTAAAGGCAATGTAGCGATTGTGCGCGGAGTGTCGCGGCTGTCGGGTGCGCCTGTCGTGGCAACAGATTTGCGGGCTTCGGCGGCGTTAGTGCTAGCGGGACTTGCAGCCGAGGGTGTCACCACCATCAGCAGCTTGCAGCACTTAGACCGCGGCTATGAGCAGTTAGAGGTGAAACTGCAAAAATTGGGAGCTAACTTGCGACGGGTCAAAGAGGGTACAGACCCGGCGACTGCTGAGGCTCCTGTCAATCCCGTGCGATCGGGTTTAAAGTAGTCAGAAGGAAGAAGGAAGAAGGAAGAGGAAAAAAGGAAGAAGCAAAAGAATTCCCCATGCCCAATTCCCCATGCCCCATGCCCAATTCCCAATTCCCCATTCCCCATTCCCAACTGACTAAAATGTCGAACATACCCCTCATAGGTTTGAAAGCAGACCAGTTTCGCCACCCCCTAGACTTGGAAGCTACCAGCACTCTCAAACAACTGCCCGGCCTGGATTTGATCGTCCGGCAGTTGTTGGGACAACTTGGCGAACAGTTTTTCATGCTGGAAAATCTGGCTTCCAGCGTCCAAGTCGGCGAAAATCAATTGCCCCACCTGCATCAATTGCTGTTGGATGCCTGCAAAACTCTTGATTTGGAACCGCCGCAGCTTTATGTCCGCCAGCATCCGATGCCAAATGCTTACACCTTTGCGATGCGGGGAAAACAGCCTTTTGTGGTGATGCACACTTCTCTGATTGATTTGCTCACAGACGAGGAAGTTAAGGCAGTAATTGCTCACGAGTTGGGGCATTTGAAGTGCGAGCACGGAGTTTACCTGACTCTGGCTAATTTAATTGTGTTGGCCGCCGGCCAAATTTCGCCTGTGGGAGCCGTGCTCGCCCAGGGTTTGCAGGCGCAAATGTTGGAATGGTTGCGGTGTGCGGAATTTACGTGCGATCGCGCCGCCTTGCTCGCCACCCAAGACCCAAGAGTGGTAGCATCACTGTTGATGAAACTGGCCGGAGGTTCGCCGACTTTAGCTCCCAAACTGAATGTAGATGCGTTTTTGGCGCAGGCGCGGGCCTACGATGACCTCAGCAGCACTCAATTGGGAGAAATGCTCAAACAAGCTCAGACGGCTCAGTTGTCCCATCCTGTACCAGTATTACGCGCCAGAGAGATCGATCGCTGGGCAAGTTCAAAAGATTATGAATCTTTGCTTGCAGGAAATCGATCGGTGTGTTATGATGGTGAAACCCAAAAGGGCGGGTGGCGAAATTGGTAGACGCATCAGACTCAAAATCTGACACCGAAAGGTATGAGAGTTCGATTCTCTCCCCGCCCACTGCTAAAAAAGCTTAATAAATCTAGGGTTCCAGATGATAAGTCTGGAACCCTAATTTATATTGGGAATCGGGAATCGGGAATTGCGAATTGCGAATTGCGAATTGGTAACTAATGACAATCGTTAACCGTCAACAGTCAACAGTCAACCGTTAACCGTCAACAGATTTTATGGGTGAAATCGCCGCTTTAGGCGCTGCATTTGTCTGGGCTCTATCTTCCACCATCTGGCAGCGAGTGGGACAGCAAATCCCCGCAGTGGTGCTAAACTTGCTCAAAGGTGCGATCGCCCTTTTCATGCTCCTTGCCACTCTACTAATTTTAGGAAAATCTTTACCCGCAATCAACCCTAATATTTTAGCAATGCTGCTGATTAGCGGCGGTTTAGGAATTGGCATCGGAGACACCGCTTTCTTTATCGTATTAAAATATTTAGGCGCGAGACGAACGCTGCTTTTAGAAACCCTTTCTCCCCCTTTAACAGCTTTATTGGGCTTAATATTTTTGCAAGAAAAGTTATCGCTCATTGCTTGTACTGGCATTCTTTTAACAATCTGCGGCGTAGCGTGGGTAATTGCAGAACGAACAGCCGAAACAACCTTATCATCAAAACATCTTTGGCAGGGATTAGGTATTAGTTTATTAGGACAAACAACCCACGCCGTTGGAGCAATTTTATCCCGCGCCGCCTTCACTCAAATAGATATCGATCCCCTGTGGACGGCGGCGTTGCGTTTGAGCGGTGGTATGGCAGTCATGCTGTGCTTTTTGAAGCCAACAAACCTTGACAGTTTCAAACAATTAAAATCCTCAAAAATATTAGCTGCAATAATTCTGGCAGCTTTTTTAGGAACATATCTGGGAATTTTTCTGCAACAGACTTCGCTGAAATATGCACCCGCAGCAATCGCTCAAACACTCAGTTCTACCAGTCCCCTATTTATACTGCCTTTAGCGGTGCTGGCGGGCGAAAGAGTGAGCATTCGGGCTGTTTTAGGGGTAGTTGGTGCGATCGGCGGAATCGCCTTATTATTGGGTTTGAAGTGATTAGATTTGATATCAATTCCGATGCCACCGGAATGATTGTTGACTGTTGACGGGCGGGTCTAAAAACTGAATGGTTGAGTGTTAACTGTTGACTCGATTAGGCACGGCGCCGTCTCGAAAGCAGTGGGTAATATTAATTCCTATGCTACCGGATTTGATATCACAACTCCGACAAGTAGGAACAAAACTCTACGGAGATATTGAGAAGCCAATTGCAACCGATCGCCAGAAGGAAGAGGAAGTGATTTATGCTTCTTATACTTGGGTAAAATAATTGGCAGAAGTACATTGCCGAATGTCCAGAAGTCCCCACAGTTGACCAAGGCGAAACCATAGAAGAAGCGATCGGCAATCTTAAACAAGCTACAAAACTCTATCTCGAAAAATATCCATTATTAGAGCCCCGACTTCTTTAAGAAGCCGGGGCTCTAGCTACTCTTACAAATTGCAACTCATATCCCCAGATAATTGACTGAAACGCGCATTTTCCCGATAGTCTACCGGACAATCAATGACGCAAGGGACATCTTGAGCCAGGGCTTCTTTCAGAATCGGAATAAAATCCGTTGCAGATTCCACTCGATAGCCTTTTAAACCCATACTTTCCGCAAATTTCACAAAATCGGGATTGCCAAATTTGACGAAATCGGAATGACCAAAATAATCTTGCTGCTTCCATTCAATTAACCCGTAACCGCCGTCATTAAATATCAGCGTCACAAAATTAGTACCGACTCGCAAAGCAGTTTCTAACTCTTGGCAATTCATCATAAAACCACCGTCGCCGGTGGCTGCTATTACTTTGCGATCGGGATAAACGAGTTTTGCAGCTACTGCACCCGGAATTGCAATTCCCATCGCCGCAAAGCCGTTGGAAATCAAACAGGTATTCGGGCGATCGCAATGATAGTGCCGCGCGATCCACATTTTGTGAGCTCCGACATCAGATATAAGAATATCTTCCGGGCCCAGGACTTGCCGCAAGTCGTAAATGAGTTTTTGTGGCTTAATCGGGAAACCGTCGTCGGCTGCATATTGTTCGTACCCAGCGCGAATATCCGCCCGCAATTGCTTAGCAAAAGGGTCTACTTTCTCCATGCGATCGGCACGCTGCAAAATTTCAT
This sequence comes from Microcoleus sp. Pol10D4, assembly GCF_036701555.1. Classification (NCBI taxonomy): domain Bacteria; kingdom Bacillati; phylum Cyanobacteriota; class Cyanophyceae; order Oscillatoriales; family Microcoleaceae; genus Microcoleus; species Microcoleus sp. Pol10D4. The sequence continues at coordinate 38,935 of NZ_JAUBRA010000009.1, read as the reverse complement.
TGAGGGAATCAGAAATATCCCCCACAACTTCGATAAGAGGAATATAACTGCTGTCAATTTCTGCAGGCAGAGATCCAATGTGAATAATCGGAATTTTTCCTTCGGGATTCCACTTTTTCGGGGAATATTCAATCAAATCGTAGCCAACAGCAATCACTAAATCAGTTTCTTCAAAAGCACAGCTAATGTAATCGCGTTTTTGCAATCCCGTCGTCCACAGTGCCAAAGGATGAGTGTAAGGAATTACACCTTTGCCCATGAAAGTATTAGCTACGGGAATATTCAATCGAGTAGCAAATTGTGTCAAAGCATCGCTGGCGCTAGCGCGGATCGCGCCGTTTCCTACTAAAAGCAGAGGACTTTTTGCTTTGGAAATTGCCACAGCGGCTTTATTCAAGCTTTGGTAAGCGCCAAAAGTTTTTTCGCGGTTGTCTTTGGTGAGCGGATCTCCTTCAGCAGGCATTGCTGCGATGTTTTCAGGTAAGTCAATGTGAACTGCTCCCGGCTTTTCACTTTGAGCTACTTTAAAGGCTTTGCGGACAATTTCTGCCGTCGTGCTGGGTCGGACAATTTGAGCATTCCACTTAGTAACAGGTGCAAACATGGCGACCAAATCTAAATATTGGTGCGATTCTATGTGCATTCTGTCTGTGCCGACTTGTCCGGTAATTGCTATTAAAGGAGCGCCGTCTAAGTTGGCGTCAGCAACTCCTGTCATTAAGTTAGTTGCGCCAGGGCCCAAGGTGGACAAGCAAACGCCGGCTTTGCCTGTGAGACGACCGTAAACGTCTGCCATGAAAGCGGCGCCTTGTTCGTGGCGAGTAGTAATAAATTTAATTGAAGAGTTTCTCAGGGCTTCTAAAATTTCTAAATTTTCTTCTCCGGGAAGTCCGAAGACGTATTCGACGCCTTCATTTTCTAAACATTTTACCAATAGTTGAGCTGTGTTCATTTCCGTTTTTCTCCTCGGTTAATGGGGGTTGTGGGTCTTTTTCAACCGATCGCAAAAATACTAAATGGGACTTTTTAACCCCAGGTAAAAGCAGATAAACGCAGACTTATGTAGATTTGTGCGATCGGTTGATAGAGTGGGAGCTTATTTCACCCAAACTGTTTTTATGTTAACAAATTCGTGCATTCCTTGGATGCTCAACTCGCGTCCGTAACCGGAGCGTTTGATGCCGCCGAAGGGCAATCTCGGGTCGGATTTTACTAAGCCGTTGATGAATACGGCGCCTGCTTCTAGTTCGGAAATAAACCGATCGCTCTCTTCTCTTACTGTAGTCCAAGCTGACGCACCCAAGCCAAAAGATGTGCTGTTTGCCAGTTCGATCGCCTCATCGATGCCTGCAACCCGGAATACTAAAGCTACGGGCCCGAAAAATTCTTCTTGACGGGCAGAGGCATTCGACGGAATATCTGCCAGAATAGTTGGCAAGTAGAAATTGCCGGCATTCTCTGACAATGGGCTGCCACCTGTCAGAATTTTTGCTCCCGATTGGATGCAAGTTTGCACTTGATTGTCCAAGTCTTTGAGGATTGCGGGAGTAGCTAAAGGGCCGATATCGGTTTCTGGCAACATCGGATCGCCTACTTTTAATTGCTCCAATTTTTCGACAAATCCTTTGATGAATTCGTCGGCAATTTCTTCTGCTAAAATAAAGCGTTTGGCGGCGATGCAAGATTGACCGTTATTGAGCATCCGGGATGTCACAGCAGTTGATAAAGCTGCTGCTAAATCGGCGCTGGACATCACAATAAATGGGTCGCTTCCTCCCAATTCCAACACTACTTTTTTCAAATTTTTGCCCGCATTTGCTGCCAAACTTTCACCCGCTGGTTCGCTACCGGTGAGAGTTGCTGCTTTTATACGATCGTCCGCAACGATATTGGCTACTTTGTCGGCGCCCACTAACAAAGTTTGAAAAACGCCTTCGGGAAAGCCAGCAAGCGTAAAAATTTCTTCGATTTTCAAAGCGCACTGAGGCACGTTGGAAGCGTGTTTGAGCAACCCGACATTGCCCGCCATCAGTGCTGGCGCCGCAAACCGAAAAACTTGCCAAAATGGGAAATTCCACGGCATAACGGCTAAAATAGGGCCCAGTGGTTGGTAGCGGACAAAGCTGCTGCTAGCGTCAGTGGTTGCCGGTACGTCTGCCATAAATTGAGCGGCATTTTTGGCGTAATACCGACAAACTAAGGCGCATTTTTCCACTTCGCCGATCGCAGATTTGAGCGTTTTACCCATTTCCAGGGTCATCATTTCAGCATAAATTTCGCGATCGCGCTCCAAGATGTCTGCAGCTTTCTGCATCCACAGAGCTCTCTGCTCAAACGGCAGTTGGCGGTATTTTTTAAAAGCTTGCTGTGCTAATTCCAGCTTAGCTTCTATTACCTCATCCGCAAGTGGCTCGAAAGTTTTCAGCGTTTCTCCCGTTGCCGGATTGATAGTAGCAATAGCCATTGTTTCATCTCCTGTGTAAAAAACACAAAACTCCCTGCTAGTTTTCAGCCGAGGCAGGGAGTTGTATCAAGGTATTACAAAATAGGAATTTACCAGCCACGTTTTCTTTCAGGTCTTGCCAATTTGCAAGTCCCGCGATTTGTTTAAATTTCTCTACTTTTAATTATAGTTCAGAGTCTCGATCGCAAATCTTAAGAAAATTTGTCTTTCTGAAATCACGCACAAATATCCAGAACAGGCTAGACGGCCTGTTCCATAAAAGTTAAATGTTCTTGCGGGGCGGAACGCCCGCCCCTGAAAGCTTGATTCACAATTAATGGTGCAAGATCGAGGAAATATCTGGTCGGGTGTCCCGCCCGCCTTGCATTCTCAAGAACAGGCGCGACGGCCTGTTCCACTACACATTTCTCAATTCATCTCCCTCAAACCGACTGTTCCTGAACGTAATCCTGCACGTAAGACTGATAGTAATACCTGCTGCCTTTATCGTTATTCGCCACCATTCCCAACAGCGGAATTCCCGCCATTTTTAAATCTTCAAAAGCCAACAACAGCGCCTCCCGCTCAGTTTGATGCAGCCCCACTACCAGCATCAATCCGTTAGTGTGAGCCGCCAACAAATTCGCATCCGCCAAACCCAAAAGTGGTGCAGTATCGTAAATAACTAAGTCAAAATGACTTGACAAAGCTGCCATTAAATGCTGCATTTTTTTGGAAGAAAGCACCTTTGTGGGATCGAAAGGAACCGGGCCGGAAGTTAACACAAACAAATTTTCATCGCGGGGCGATCGCACAATCACCTGTTGCACATCCACATCATCAGCAATCACATTGTGCAACCCTTGCCAATTCGGTAAACCCAGCATTTCGTGTACCTGCGGGCGCCGTAAATCCCCATCCACCAACAGCACTTGCTGCCCCATTGCAGCCGCCGCCCGCGCCAGATTTACTGCTACCGTAGACTTGCCGTCACCTACTTGACAAGAAGTAATTACGCAAGAATTAATCGGAGTTTCAACGTTTAGTAAGCGAATATTCGCATTGAGCGATCGAAAAGCTTCCTGAAAAGCATCCGTCGGCATCGGCGAAATTGCCACATCCACCGGGCTTGTCTCAGCAGGAGGAAGTCTCAAAATTTTATCGCTAGCAGGAATTACCCCCAACAAAGGCAGGCGAATCGACTGTTTAACATCCTCTGGAGTTTGGAACACCGTTTTATTGTTAAACCGTTCCGCCAACTGCGCCGCCAGCATACCAAATAGCAAACCAGCCAATCCCCCCAAAGCCAAATTCAAAGGCATAATCGGAGCAACAGCCATCAACTCGCCATTTTTGTAACGCGGAATTTCCGGCTTAGCAATAACTTCCCAAGCCACCTCTTTTTTGCCCACAGCTTCAAGCTGCAAAGCTTGCTGTTTTGCCAGCAAACCATTGAGCGTATTGTTAGTCAAATCCAACTCGCGCTGCAAATCGGAATAGCGCCGCAAAATCACCGGGAATTTTTGAGAGTATTGGTTCAACTGCTTAGCAGCTTGTTCCAAAACTTGATTCCGTACACCCAGCACCTGAATTAAATTAGCAGTACCGACAAACTGCTCGATTAACTTAATCCGCACCGGATCTTGAAAAGCCAGCACTTGTGAACTTACCTTAGCTAAATCCGTCCCCAGAACTTGTTGGGCTTCTTTCTTCAACAAAGGAATCAGGTTCTTGCGCTGTTCTCGCAACAATTGCATTTGCGGAGTTTCGTCGGTAAACGTAGCCGAGTTAATCGCAATTTCCCCTTCTAATTGTTGCAATTGAGTCAGCATCCCTTGATAGCGGGGAGCTTGACTCAGAGCCGAGGCCATCAGCGCTTGCTGCTGGTTAAGTCCGAGCTGATTTTGCAGATTGGAATAGAGCAATCTCTGCTGATTGAGCTGCGTTTGCGCTTCCAATCTTTGCGTTTGAAGTTCACTGATTTGCTGCGCGAGTTGTTGCGTTTGAATTTGCGGGTCGATGAAATTGTACTGCTGCCGCAATTTTTGAATTTCTGTTTGCAGAGCTTGTTGGCGCTTTTGCTGGTTGGGAATTTTCGATTTTACAAAATCCAGAGTCTGACTAATTTGAGTGGTGGTATCTTGCACGCTGTAGTTGCGGTATCCTAACGCAACTTTTTCCAAAACAAACTGAATTTTTTTCGGGTCATAATCCCGATACTTAACTTCTATAATTTTGGTATTTTTGAAGCGATTAATTGACAGCCTGGTTTCCTGAGATAACGGCAAATTATCTGCTTTTTGGTTCAAAAGGTAATTGTAGTTTATTTCGGGATACTTAGCCTGCAACTCTTTAATAATCGGCGCCATTACTTGCGGACTTTGCAAAACTTGAATTTGGGATTCGTAGTCAAAACCGCCCTTTTCTTGGGTCGCCGGGGCCGCTGGTTGCAGTTTCAGCTCACCGGAGTAGATTTTGGCTAAAGTATTTTGCGTAACGGCTGGTTCTACTAATAATTGAAAGCGCCCTTCGTACTCGCTTTTTTGATTCAGTGTCCAGGCGAAAACTCCGGTAGTCACTGCCGCTGCTACACCGATGACTAAGATGGAGCGACTGCGGCAAACTTCCCAAAAACTTAACTCTTCTGCCTCGGTTTTGTTTCTGCCTAAAAATTTATCTTCTTCATAAAGCCCAGAAGACATTTTTTCCAGATTAGCGGCTTTTTTATGATTAAACAGTGCTACTTGAGATTGTTTCCCTGGTTTCATTTGATTTCTACAACTTATTAGTTTAAACGTCTGTATTGGTGGCGGATTTTCAGGAAATCGGTTGATTCCTCGATATTTCATTACCAAACCGCAATTTTTTCTAGAAGCCTGGTTTCTGAGGCCTTAATGCCAGTCTATTCAAATCACCGAAAAATATCGAACAACCGAAATATTCCTAACAGCGGGCTGAGAGGAGCGAGAGTCCCGCCTACATTATCCGAGAACGTAGCGCGACCCGATCGCCTTACCATAATTACATCATTATTTTGCAGTTTGGGATTAGTTGATTCATTGGCAGTTGCAGAAAAATCAACCTTAACAGTTAGCTGCGAAACGGTGCCGTTAGGATTGAGGCGAATTAAATTCACCGAATCCATTTCTGCCCGCGCTTTATTAAAACCTCCCGCTGCTACCAGCGCTTGATTTAAAGTAGTGTTTGGCAGCACCGCTATCGCTCCCGGTTTCACGACTTCTCCCACAATGTTCACCTTAATCGTATCAGGTGAAAAATTAGAATTAGCAACTTGTTCGTCTTGGGTTGCATCGAGGTTTTCGGCTTTAGGAACAATTACCGTATCTCCCTGTTGCAGCGCTAAATCTTGGGATACATCTCCCCCTTCCAAAAGTTGCCACAAATTCACATTAATAATTTGTTCTGTACCCGCCCGTGTCAGGCGGCGAACTTGTATTTGTCTGATATCAGCTACCGGCGTAATGCCGCCCGCCATTTTAATTGCCCTCGTTACAGTTTGCTGCAAAACAGTTTCCCCGCTGTTGGTTTCGCTGGCAGCAAACAAACCAGAATTTTCACCCATTTCATTCTCTTGTACCCTACTTTGAGTCTCTTTTGCCAAAGTATAAGTACCGGGGCGAGTTACTTCGCCCACCACAGCAATATTAATTGGTTGAGTGCTTTGCCCGGTAATGTTAGCTACTGCTAAAGTCGGTGCTTCTTGGCGGTTGAGGCTAGTTACAGTGGGAATAAATATAGTATCGCCGTCGCGCAAAGTCATATCGGCCCGCAAATCGCCGTTTTGCAATAATTCCCACAAATCCACACTAATAATTTGTTCCGGTGCGTTGCGCTGGGGGCGGCGGATTTTGATTTGCCGCACGTCTGCTGACTGGGTAATTCCACCGGCCATTCGCAGAGCCCGCGATATCGTTGGCATTTGAGTTCCCATTTGCTCTGCTGTGCCTCCGGGGCCTGCTGCTGAGGATATTGTATAGGCTCCGGGGCGGTTGATTTCGCCCGCGATCGCAATTTGCAAAGGACGTGCCGCCAGCAGTTTCAGGGTAATCCAAGGACGTTTAAGGTATTTGCCGTATTTGTCTTTAACAACATTAGAAGCTTGTTCTAGGGTCATACCGTACACCGCAACGCTGCCAATTAACGGCAAGTTCAGGGAACCGTCTGCCTGTACTTGGTGTTGACCGTTGGGGCCGCTGTATTCCGGGACGTTGAAGATGTCCATTTGAATACGATCGCCCGCGCCTAAAGTGTAAACTTCCGATCGTACACTTGAAGGTTCACTTGCCGGCAATCCCGGCAATCCCGGCACTGGTACAGGAACAGGAGAACCCGCATCAGGAGGAGGAGGAGGAGGAGGAGGCATCAACTGGGCTGCCACAGGAGATGAACCCACCGCCACCAGCACTGACACTGTTAAACTTTGAATCATTAAACTTTTGACAGCATTGCTTGCCCAATAACTTAGCTTGCAGCTTTTGCTGGAAACCTCTGCCTGGGCCCCTTTCCTTGCAGGAAATGGGAGAAATTCTTCACCCTCCCTATCTGCGAAGGGGACAGAAGGGTGAGATTTTTTCTCAAGTTGCACGCCGTGCGAATAACTTTTCACCACCATCGCTTTTTGCCCCTATCCTCATCCAACCCCGCCAACATCAAATGTAACCCAACTGTTCTAACTTCGTCAGAACTTTTTTAACACTCTCTTCCACACTTTCTCGCTCTGTGTAACAAATAATCTCAGGATTAAGCGGTTCTTCATAAGGATCGTCAATTCCCGTAAAACCCTTAATTTGTCCTGCTCTCGCCTTAGCGTATAGCCCCTTGACATCGCGACCTTCGCACACTTCTAACGGCGCTGTGATATATACTTCAACAAAATTGGGCTCCATTGCTCTAATTTCGTCGCGAATTGCTCTGTAGGGGCTAATAGCTGCGGTCATTACGGCTACTCCATTGCGGCTCAGCAGGTGAGCTACAAATCCAATCCGCCGAATATTAGTATCTCGGTCTTCTTGGCTAAATCCCAAACCTTTTGACAAGTTGGTGCGAACGACATCTCCATCCAATATTTCAACTTTGCAACCTCTTGCCTTCAATTCGGGTTCGAGAGCTTTGGTGATAGTTGTCTTGCCGGAACCGCTCAGCCCGGTGAACCACAAAATAAAACCTTTTTCCATTTTCAATTGCTTGGTTAGTAGTGAATAGTGGGGAATTTACGCGACGTATGACTTTAGCGTCCCGGTTCCCCATTTTCTAATTCTTTTTGATTTGAGATGCGATCAGACTCTCACAATAACTAATTTTTTTATTAACCGCAGAGGACGCAGAGGACACAGAGGAAGAGGGAAGAGGAGAAAGAGGTAATTTTAAAATCCGTAGGGTGCGCCACTTGTGCACCTTACATTCAATGCGCGATAACAAACGCCGAACATCTATCCTCTGGGTGCTTGTGGTCGCACATTACATGATGAATGAGCCTCTTGCAATCTAAAATCTAAAATCTAAAATCTAAAATCCTATTCCCCATGTCCCCAACCTTAAAAGCAGATGTTTTGGTAGTCGGTGGCGGCACCGGCGGCACTGCAGCAGCCGTGCAAGCAGCCCGCCGAGGTGCCAAAACTATTTTAGTAAGCGAATTCCCCTGGCTGGGAGGAATGCTTACTTCCGCTGGCGTTTCTGCCCCCGATGGCAATGAATTAGCAGCTTTTCAAACTGGTTTGTGGGGCGCGTTTTTGCGGGAACTCCAGCAGCGACAGCCGGGAGGTTTGGATTGGGGCTGGGTAAGTTTTTTTACTTACGATCCCCGCATCGGTGCTGAAATTTTCGCTGATTGGGTTAAATGTTTGCCGAACTTACAGTGGATTTGTGGACAAAAAGCTAACGATGTCCTGTATGAAGGAGATCGCATTTCTGGCGTTCAGTTTGCAGATTTTACTGTTTCGGCCAAAATCACTTTGGATGCAACGGAATTGGGAGATTTGCTGGCTTTAGCGGAAGTTGGGCACCGCTGGGGTTGGGAATTCCAAGCCGAGTGGGGAGAACCCAGCGCGCCGGCTGCCTCTAATGCTCTCACAGAGCGGTATTCGGTGCAAGCTCCGACTTGGGTGGCAATCTTGCAGGATTTTGGTAAAGGTGCGGCCGGGCCAGAAATTCCCGCGCCGCCTGTAGACAATCCCGATCGATTTACTGGTGCTTGGGACGGTTACACTCCTGAGCAATTTCTCAATTACGGCAGGCTGCCAGGGGGATTGTTGATGATTAATTGGCCGATTCGAGGTAATGATTATGGTGAAGGAGTCGATCGACTAATTGCATCTGAAGCATCTCGACAAGAATTCCTGCAAGAAAGTCGGTGGCACACTCAAAGTTTCGCCCGTTTCATTCAAACGCAACTCGGCCGCCGGTACGGCTTAGCACAGAATATTTTCCCGATTTCAACGATCGACAATCAACAAAATTCTTCCCTTCTTTCTTCCTTTGCCTTACATCCTTACTACCGAGAAAGTCGGCGCTTGCGAGGGATAAGTACAGTGACAGAACAAGATATTTTGCCTATTGTCGGTGGAAGAGTCGCGAAGTTGCCGATAAATTCTGAGGGAATTTGTGAAACAATTGCGATCGGCAACTATGCCAATGATCACCACTACACCAGTGGCGACATTCCCTTGCAGCCCAAATCTATTCGCTGGGGCGGCCGCTGGACGGGAACTCCGTTTACCATTCCTTACAGCGCCCTAATTCCTGCGAGTGTAGACGGTTTGCTAGTGTGCGAAAAAAATATTTCCGTCTCTCACATCGCCAACGGTGCAACTCGCTTGCAACCGACGGTAATGAATATTGGACAGGCGGCGGGGATGGCGGCGGCTTTGTGCGCGGAATCTGGATGTCAGCTGCGGGACTTGCCGGTGAGAGTTTTGCAGGAAGCTTTGCTGCAAGATTCCGAGGCTAGTGCGGCGGTTATTCCTTTATTTAATTTGACACGGGGGCGATCGGACTGGCTCGATTGGCAACGCTATTATCTCGATCGACCCCAAGCATATCCCGCCAGCGGCGAATGTCAGGAGTCAGTAGAGAAACAAAGCAGTCAAACAGCAAATACCCACAGCCAATTTTCGGGCATTTTCCGTCGCCTCGGCGAACAAGACTGGACAATAACGCTGACAAGCCCTGCATCCTTAGCCGATCAAACTTGGCAACTCGTGACTTTGGACTCGGAAACCGACAGATTTTTACAGAATTGCGAAACCGAAAAGCCTCTGACAGTATGGGGCAGGCTGAATTCGGCAGGTGCTTGGCTGCTGGCGGAAGCCCTAGAATTGAAGGGGTAAGGTTTTTTGCAGAGATCCGAAAAATTCACAGAAATTTATCCTGATCGATCGGGGAGAGTCCGTATCAGTTAATAGACAATGACACGGATACTAACCCCATGCAAACTTACACACCAATTGCTTTACAGAGTCTTTTGGGCGTTACTTTGAGCGCCACTGTCGTTCGAGCCTTTGAATCCCTCGTCGGACTGCTCGAATTTGCCACCGCTTCATACATTTTATCCGCCCAAAGCGAACAAAGGGGCGATCGTTCTCCAGAAAGAGGCAGCGGACGCCGAGAGTTCAGTGAACCTAATCTTTACACTCATCAACTACAAGCATTTTAATGACATTGGACGAAAGCGATTTCCGTTATTGAGTTAGTTTCTGCCGCCCGTGTCGAGCGCTCAATCTGATTTCCTGGGATGCTAGTTTTTCAGGTTTACAAGGCAACTGCATTTCTTGTTTACAGTCATTAGGATCTTCTTTTATGTGAGTGATGATAGCATATAAACCTTAAACCGCCATCTATCGAGAGATTGAAGCTCGTATTTGGCGGTTTTGTATATTATTGTAACCTTCTGGGTAGTGCAATTATGATTTTTTTTATTACTGAAGCCAGAGATTTTATTTATTCCATTTTACATCGACTTCTGACAGTTCTCATAGATCAGAGGCTACGCATCTAAAGTGTCTGTTGCTTCTGGAGGGGTAGAGGGTGAGAAAGGGAGAGGGAAAGATAATTTTCCGCTTTTTATACAAGGATTTTAGAATACAATTTAAATGCGCGATAGCTTAACTAAAGCCTGATTCCTTCTTCTTCTTCTTCCTTATAATTCGTGATCCCTAATTTCGGATTGCTGATTCTAGAGTTTGATAATTTCAGGGAAATTAATCCTGATCAGCCTGGGTAATGTCGTATCTCTAAATAGATACTGACACGACGAATACTACCCATGAAAACCTACACTGCAATTGCTTTACTGAGCCTGTTGGGCATTACCTTGAGTGCCAGCGCCGCTCAAGCTTTTGAATCTTCACTCCCCATTGTCGAAACTGGCACCGCTCAATATATGTTGTCAGCCCAAACTGAACACAGGCCCAATCGCCGTCCTCGGAGGGACACCGAACGGAGAAATTTTACTGAGCCTACTGTTTACACTCATCCGCTACAAGATTTCTAATGGCAATGGACGCAAGTGATGACCACAACTGAGTTGCTTTGGGCCGTTCATTCGATCGCTCGATCGGATTTTCTGGAATTCTAGTTTTTCAGGTTAAGCGACAACTGCACTTTTTGTGGACAGTTCTGAGGAGATTCTTTTTTGTGTAAAAAATGTTAGCATATAAACCTTAAACCGCCATCTACCTAGAGATAGATTCTAGTATGTGGCGGTTTTGTATTGAAAACGCTTCAATTAAACAGGAATTACCCACAGGCCTCTGATCATCTGAGTTTTTCAACCGATATCCCTCGCCCTCCACGCCTTATTTTGGGGTTGCAGAATTTGAGGAGGATTCTTGTGGGGTGTTCCGCCTGCTGTGAAAATACAGCGGACGGGCTACGAGATCCCATCCCACAAAACCATCAAAATCTTCCCGCAATTATGCAACAGCCTTATTTTAGTCGATCGAACCGGGTTTGGGCATCCATGACTATTCAAGAATTAGGGGCTCGGAGTCGCCTCAAATTCCTGGCATCGCAACAGTTATTTACCTTCTCCCCCCCACAGGTAGGGTTTAATTTTCAACCGCTGCACTATAATTAACTTGCGATAACTAACTTATATATAGGTAAACTGTCAGCGCAGAGGGTGCAGCAATCTACTTAAATTGGCCACCAATAAGAATCACTTATGCGGTGTGGATAGCCTTTAAGCCCATGCCCCTGTTACCTCAGGGAAATTAACTAACCTGAATATTAGGGTAGCTGGCAAGCTTTCCGGCGACAGTCGGCTATGCTTGATTCGGCGCTCTCGCAATAATTTAATGGAGGATGACAAAATGCCTCCTAATTTGGCTATTTCGGGGATAGTGATGAAAAATGACTCTTTGGATCTGGTCAAAAGCCTCAGCCCTAGTGCAATGGATCAGATCATGCTATATCTGGCGTTTAGCGCCATGAGAACCAGTGGGCACAGGCACGGGGCGTTTCTAGACGCGGCCGCAACGGCGGCTAAGTGTGCCATTTATATGACTTATATGGAGCAGGATAACAACCTGCGGATGACCGGACACTTGCATCACATTGAGCCTAAACGGGTGAAGGTGATTGTTGAAGAAGTCCGGGAAGCTCTGACTCAGGGAAAATTGCTGAAAATGTTGGGTTCGCAAGAACCTAGATATTTGATTCAGTTTCCTTATGTCTGGCTGGAACAGTATGGTTGGATGCCGGGACGCCCTCGCATTCCGGGAAACAATTTGACTGTAGATGAAAAAAAATATCTCGAAGGCAAAATTCCTCCTAATCCGCCAGACGCTCAACTGATCAATTCTTTTCAGTTTATGGAGTTGATTGAGTTTCTGCACAGGCGATCGCAAGAAGATATGTCTCCAGAAAGGCGAATGCCTTTGAGCGAAGCTCTAGCAGAACACATTAAGCGGCGCTTGATCTATTCTGGGACAGTGACTCGCATTGATTCTCCTTGGGGAATGCCGTTTTATGCCCTCACCCGCGCTACTTACTCTCCGGCAGAGCAGGAAGAGCGAACATTTACTATGGTGGAGGATACGGCTAGATATTTCCGGCTGATGAAGGATTGGGCGGAAAAACAACCGAATGTGATGCGAATTATGGAGACTTTGGATATTCCGCCGGAACGGCTCGACCAAGCCCTTGAAGAATTAGATGAAATTATTCGCAATTGGGCCGATCGCTATCACAAGCGGGGCGAACCGACGATGATTTTACAAATGGTTTTTGGGCCGCAAGACGACGCTTAGTTTGATTAACTATTAATCATTAGTCATGAGTTGATTGATTGAGACTAATGACTAATGATTAATAGCTAATAGCTCGCGAGGCAGAAACCGGGTTTCTCTGGAAAAATACTGCGTTAATCGTTTGAATTATCGTAACAAACCCGGTTTATTGGATCGCGAATGTGTCCAGGATTAACTAAGCTAAAAAAGCTCTCCAGGTCGCCGCTAAAATAATCGCAGCGATCGCTCCTATGAGTGTATTAAAAAAATTTACTACCTCGTTCGTCAGCCACTCAAACTTTGATTGCACCGTCGCCCCAATCACGCTCTCGATGTTCGTGGCAATAAAAGCTGCAATAACACAAAAAAGAATTCCTGTCAAGTCTATTAAACCGACGGCCCAACTCAAAAGCGCAATCAAAATTGAGCCGACAATACCTGCGATCGTTCCTTCCAAACTTACGGCCCCTTCCGTACCCCTAGGTACAGGCTGCAAGCTAGTAATCAAAAAAGTCCGCTTTCCGTAAGCTTTGCCGATTTCGCTGGCGCTGGTATCGGAAAGTTTGGTGCAAAAACTCGCCGCGTAACCCAGCAATAACAGGGAAATAACATCTTGTGGCACAGACATCTTGCCTGTCTCTCCTAAAATAGATAATGCCAAAACTCCCACAGCGCAAAGAGTAGCAGTCAAAGCAGAACCCCAGACATTTTCCGGGCCTCGCGCGCCTGAACGCTTTTCGGCTATGCCTTCTGCTTCTTTTTGGGCTTTGCCGATGCGGGTAACTCCCGATCCGACAAGAAAGTAAAACATCACCACAGCATAGCCTTGCCATCCCAAACAGCCCCAGATGAGGACGCCCAATATCCAGCCGTGAAATTGGCCAGCGGGAGTGAGCAATTTTTTTGGGGCAATGGTGGCGATCGCGAGTAAAACTGTATTTAGGGCGATCGCCACCAACCATGGATTAGACCAAGATAAATAATTAAAGAACAATTCTGAATTCTGCATTTAGTACCTCCATGAGTCAAGTATTATTTCATCTTGCCTTCCCCGTGACTGATATTGCCCAAACCAAAGCGTTCTACGTAGACGGGCTCGGCTGCGAACTAGGTCGCGAATCGCCTAATTCTGCGATTATGGGTTTGTGTGGCCATCAAATTGTCGCCCACGTCAGCCGCGAACCTTTAACGCCTCAGCGAGGCATCTATCCCCGGCATTTTGGGTTAATTTTTACTTCCGAAGCAGACTGGGAAGCGTTGCTAGAAAAAGCCCAGCAAAACAAGTTAAATTTCTATCAAGAACCGAGACGGCGATTTGTCGGTTTGCCTACAGAACACCGTACTTTCTTTTTAGAAGATCCTTTCCACAATATACTGGAATTCAAGTATTACTGCGAAGCTGAAGCAATTTTTGGCCGCAGCGAATACGCTGAAGTTGGCGATGCTGTTTGATTGCTGCGCGAAATAACAACCAGTTGCAGCATATCAACTTTCGGATTGAATCAAATCACCTGGTGGTGGATGTCGCCCTATAGCTTTGTCAGCAGTACGAATATTAATAACTCTTTCTCGATTTAAGACTAATGCTGTAACTGTAGCTCGTCCAATTGTAGTTAAACCAACTATTGATAATCCATCCGCCGACCAAATAAAATGTTCGTTCCAGGTATCTTGTCTGGGATTGAACAATGGTACTTCTACACTCGACTGGGTATCTATGGCTGTAGTTTTATCGGATTTTTGACGGTTGCAATGAAAGCAAGCTAGTGCCAAATTGTCAATATTGTTACTCCCTTTTTTAGTGAGAGGAATGATGTGCTCGATCGTAAACTCTACATACTGCCATTGTTCGGAAGCATGGCAATATTCACACAGACAGTTGGCTCTCTGACGAACTTGATTTTGGATATTCTCAGGAATTTGACGGCGAGCTGACATTTCTATACTGTAGGCTGAATCTGGCCCAAGAAAAGATTGCGGACAGTTCGATTGACAAAACTGAGGTAATCGTCGATTTCTTCGTAAAGATTCAGTTCTTGGTCTTCTTCGGGATTGAGTTGCAAATTTTGTTGTTTTTCCAACAGTTCTTCTATGCGGTTTTTGACTGTTGTAGAGGCTCGGAAAATCGGTATTCCTTCCACTAATTCAATGCGAACTGCTCCTTCTATAGGCAGAGTCTCTCGCAGCTTTTCCAGTTTGGGCAGGACGATCATAATTGTTGATTTTATGGGTTTCAATTAAGATTATATCAATAAATTTTAAATCCGTCTAGATAGACTAAAAAATACCGAAGACCGAACCCCTAGTTTTAAAAAAAATCGGGGTTTTCAAAGCAGAGCGTTTTACTCTACAGCCAGCTATTTATCCATCTTTAATGGTTCTGACAGTGCTTCAGCGACCGCTTTTAAACTGCTGGAATGCCTGGCCATCATGGCATGGGCGAAAACAGACAATTTTACTTCTTTGGCAGCCGATATTTGGGAACTAGAAGCGGGTACGATGATAAAATCCCAATCTGTCCAAATCGAAGTAAAATTGAGCTTTTCCAACAAGGCTGCATCTCTATTTAAATCTTCGAGAAAAGCACTGCCAGGACGCATTTGAACGCAGCCTTTTCCCCAGAGAGTGTAAGCCATCCAAGTACCGCTGTGAGGAGAAGATATGGCAATAAAGCGCTGCACTCGGTTAATGCCGCCTAACCTTTGCAGGTAGTAGCGAGTTACTAAACCGCCCATGCTCAATCCTACTATATCTAGATGCTGTTCGGGCGCAAAGGTTTTGTCTATATAATCTGCTATTTGTTGAGCTAATTCGTCTATGCTGGCGTTGCCCCAATGGGGCGAGAGATTGAGGGTGTAGACTGACCATCCCAGTTGGGTCAGGTAGGCAGACATTTTGTGAAAAATTCCCGATTTTCTAAAGATTCCGTGAATTAGTAAGACTGGATTGTGGCTGAAATTGCTATTCATTTTCAAGTAGGAATTATATTTTCAATAGGTGCTTTTAGTTCTTCAACTAATGCGTTAATACTTAGGGGTTCTGTCACCATTTGGCGGTGCAGCAAAACGTTGACTTTAACTTCTTTGCCTACTGGTAGTTGGGAGCTGTTCGACGGTACAATCATTATGTCAAATGGCGTCCACATTGATGTAAAGTTTATGCGTTTGAGCATTGTCACATCTTGATTTAAATCGCGCAGCAAGCCACTATCGGGGCGCATATCCAGGTATCCTGGTAGGCGTAGGGAATAAGCGGTGAGGGTGCCATTGTGAGGGGAAGAGATGGTGATGAAACGCTGTACGCGGTTGATTCCTCCGAGTCGCTGGACGTAGTAGCGGCTGACGATGCCGCCCATGCTGTAGCCTACTATGTCTAAAGATTGTTCTGGATCGAAGGTTTCACTGATGTAGTCTGCGAGTTGCTTGGCCAGAAAGTCGAGGCCGAGGCTGCCGTCGTTGGGGGTGAGGTTGAGGCTGTGGACTGACCATCCGAGTTCGGTGAGGCGGGCGGACATTGTGTTGAAAATAATCTTTGTGTCCCAGATGCCGTGTATGAGGATGACGGGATTGCGATCGAGCGAACTGTTCATTTGAAAAGAAAATTGCTTGCTGATTACAGCATAAATCACTCCCCTAGGGAGTTTTACCCCTACTAGGACAGCTAGCGAATCGGATCGAGGTACGATCGGCAATTAGTGGGAATCGCTAACAAATTCTGAGATACTTGTAAATAAGTGCAAAGTCGCCTGGTATTTATACCTAGTAATTTGCTTTGATGAGGCAGCTTAGATACAGCAAAATGTAAATTTTGATTAAGAAATGTAGACAAAAGTTGCCTTACCTCGTAATCTAACTTTGTTGACAAGCTTGTACAAATTTCTCTAAAAGAACAAAAGGAGTAAGTCTAATGTTTGGTTTTATCAAAAATTTCTTCGGCGGTATTTTCGGCTTTTTCGGCAGACTATTGGGCTTGAAAAAGTCTGAATATTTCCTAGATTTGGGCGAATCGGGAGCGAAGGAACCAGCAAAAGTTGCGCCTGCGAAAGCTGAGCCTGTTGCGATCGCACCAGCAAAAGTTGAGCCTGCTAAGTCTGAGAAGTCTGAGAAGTCTGAGAAGTCTGAGAAGTCTGAACCTCCTAAGAAGGCTAAGGTAGAGAAAAAGTCGAAGAAAGAAAACGAACCAGTCGCTAGCGTTCCTGCTAATACTCCCGAACCTGTGAAGGTAGCAGCAGCGGCAGCAACTAACGGCAAAGTGCCGAGTCAAGCTGAACCGAATCGGACTTTTGCTCCTAATAATTTAATGCCGACACCAACTGGAAGTCGTCGGAGTCCTGGCCCCAGCATGAACAATTTCCGGGAAATGGCCCGTCAGGTAAAAACGAAGTAGGAAATTGGGAATTGATAATAGGGAATTGGGCATTGGATAATTCCCAATGCTGACGTTAACACATTAAAAATGGGATTCCTCATTTTTAATTTTAACTCTTTGTTCTATTCCCTATTTTCTGGGTTTCTGAGGAAGGCTAATCCGCTGTATAGCTGAAAAGCTGAGTCCCAAGGAGTTTCGGATTTGCGCTCGACTTCTATATGAGATTCGATCTTGCTCAACATATTAGTGTAATCGAGCACAGTCTCGGCAAAGGGCGTAAATTCTGACCAAACTGTAACGTCAAGCTGGCGATCGAATATTTCCAGTAAGTGATTCCAGTTAATTCGGGTGGTACTTTGAGGAATTTGTTGAGAGTTTTTGACTCTCGATGTTTTGTTTTTCGGGTTCGGTAAATTGGGGATCTCGGCTGAAGCTTTGGTGAAGTCAACTCCTTGTTGAAATTCGTAACTTTGGTCGCAAATTCGCAGAATGCAGTTTCTGCTGGGAATGTGTAAGTCACAGATTTGAGCGTAATCTTGCCTGATTTCTCTGTGGCGAAATTGGTCTTTTCTTCGGTTGGGCGAGTAGTCCATGACTTCGATGAACATCGGCAACAAGCCTTCTACTCTTTGGCTAACTTCTGACCAGCTAAATTCGATCGCACCGAGTCGATCGAGTTTATCTTTGCAAACAACGGCTGGGGAAGAGAGAGACTGGAAGTGCTGGACTCGGAAGATTTGGATTTTTTGAATATCGCTTAGGGTTGCCCAAAATACGGGAATGCCGGCGTTGAGGAGTTCTTGACCATAAATTCGGAGTTCGGCAATGGGGCCTGTTTTGTATAGTCTCCAGCCGCGGCTTTGGATTTGCATCCGCGTTGTGTAGGCGTCGATTTTAAATATTCTGCTGATATGTTGAATGGCTGCGGCTTTGTTTTCGGGACTCACGGGTTCGAGGATGAGGAGTCCGGGTTCGAGGTTGCTGGGGTCATTTTTGGCGGTTTCTATGGCTTGTTGCCGCAGGTTTTGTTGTGCGGTTTCAATCCGTTGAATAGCTTGGCGGGTCTGGGAGACGATTTTGGCGTTGGTGATGTCGCGGAGTATTTGTTTGTAGGTTGTTTGGGCTTTTTCGAGGTTGTTGGTGAGTTCGTAGTAGCGGGCGATGTAGTATTGCACCCACGGATTTTCGGGGGATTCTTTTTGTAGTTGTTTGATGAGTTGGGCAGCTTGTTTGTAGTCTTTACCCTCTAGGGCGGCTGCTATTTGGTTGATGTCTGTCATGGCTGTTGCGGGAATGGCGTTGTTTCTATCTTGGCTGATGTTTGGTTGGTTCCGCCACTGGTTAACCATTTTGGCTTTTATGTTAGTTTGGGATTTTGGGCTGTTGGGAAAAATTAAGATTTGGATTTTTTAACCGCAGATGAACGCGGATGAACGCGGATGTGTAGAGAGGGAGGTTTAGTGGATGTGAAAAGAAATATAAGTTAAAGCTGATTGGAATTAACGCTTAAGCTGTAAGTACCTTTGCTTGTGCGATCGCCTCCTTTAACAACTATTTTATAAGTGCCGTTACTAGGCAATTTAAGGGTGAGTTGAGACTCTCGGCGATTCTGGGAGTTGCCTGTTTTTTCGGCAATATTTTTGCCACTGGTGTCGAACAGTGTTATGTTGTGGTCGAATGCTCTGCTTTTGAGGTCGATCGTAATAGGTTGACCAGCCCGTCCTTGGAAGGCGTGTTCGCGGGATTCGCCTTCTTTTAAGGTTTCTCGGCGCTCTAGGAGGGAGAGAGAGAGGTGACTTTTGGGCGATCGACATTGCTCAAATCTAAGCGGTAATTTGTGGTTGTTGCACCAGGGCCATTTCCGTTTCTGACTGCGATGATAAAGGCTGTTTTGTTGTTGGGGTCTCGGACTATTTTGTCAATAAATTGGGATTGTATTTGTTTTGCTGTTAGAGGTTTAGGTTGGTTGAAGTTGGGTTTTGAGGTACAGAAAAGCACGGCTCCGTCTAGATAGCGGGCGGCGTAGAACCAGTAGTTTTGACCGTTAGCTGTAAACTCGTTTCTGCTAAAGATAGTGAATCTTTCAAGTTGCGGTAGTTGCTGATTGCGCTGGCAATTTTTATCGATGTAGATTTCGTTGGCTGATGGCTGTCGCTGGGCGAAAACTGCTGGTACGGTTGTGGTTACAATTGCTGAGATGAGGGTGAGGGTGAGGGTGAAGGGCGATCTGCTTTTCATAAATACTTGTTTCTCTTTATTGTTGTCAGGTCTTGTACGCTGTACTTTCTATTCTATCTCTATTTTAAATACTGTTCTAGTTCCGCAGTGCGCTGTTTCGTCATGCGCTCCAAACATTCATTGAGGAAACCTCCATAACCCGTACCGCCACGACTTTTATAAACTTCAAATTCACAGGTTTTATCTCTTAACTTAATCCACCCTAATTGTGCTTCGGAAAGTAGCGCCCGCTCGTCGCCACTTAATTGGGAAATCAGTTGTTTGTAAACCTCGTTCAGTCGTTTGTCCGAGGCTTCGTACCTCAACCGAATACAAGCTCTGACTTGCACATCTCCTTGCGGGCGATCGCAATTAATCTGTTGAGCAATGGGAAAGCTCGGAGATTGTGCAGAAACTGATGTTGTACCGAAAATTGCCAAAAGCGCGTGAAGCGAAGCTATCCCGTAGGGAATCGACCAAAAGAGCGATCGAGCTTTCCTCAACTCTATTTTCATTGCCCGTCAACCCACCTATCTGATGAATTCTTTGTTATTTGTTGATATTAGCACTTCTCAAATGCCGCGCCAATTAAAGATAAAGCCACAATCGGTGCTGTCACCGCTCTTAAAATTCTACTCCCCAAAGAAACAGCTTCAAAACCCCATTCGATCGCTCTTTTCACCTCACCCTCAGTCCATCCACCCTCCGGGCCAATAGCAATCACAATCGATAATTCTCCCCCATCTTGCTCCCCCCTTATTAAGGGGATCTGGGGGGGATCGAATTCTTGCTCCCCCCTTAACAAGGGGGGCTGGGGGGGTTCTAAATTACCCAACAAACAATCCCACAAATGCCGATTGTCCCCGCGAGCAACACAAATATATCGATATTTTTGACTGCAATCTTTGACAGCAAATTCAAACGAAATAGGCTCTAAAATCGTCGGCACAATTTGACGTTCCGACTGTTCCGCCGCCTCTGCAGCAATTCTTTTCCACCGATCGACTTTTTGAGCACTTGGTTTGAGCAAAGTTCGATCGCTCGTTACCGGCACAATACTTGCCACACCCAACTCCGTCGCCTGTCTAACAACCTCGTCAAAGCCGTTTCCTTTGGGCAAAGCCGCCATCAAAGTCACTTCCACGGGTAGCTCCCTGTTAACAGCAATTTCCTCTGTTATCGAGGCAAATAACCCGGTTTCCCGTGCTTCTAGGACTGCTAACCACCAATGTCCCCGTCCGTCCATTGCAATAAATCGATCGCCCGCTTGCAAACGTAGCACTCGATTTAAATAATGCTGTTGTTCCCTAGTTAAGTCGATTTGGCGATCGCAAATTTGAGCTGCAGTAATTGCTAATCTTTGTAATTGAGGCATTAAATTTGGGATTGTTCGTTTTCTATTAGAATTTTTTTTATTTAACCGCAGAGAACGCAGAGAACGCAGAGGAAGAGAGAATTAGGCGAGATAGGCAGGCGGGGTTTCAACAGTTCAAAAAACAATAAAGGCAAAGCATCTACAACGAGAATTATTTTACAAATTCAAGTTTTTTTCTGCAAATGCTCTGCCTTTATATTAGTGTTGCCAGAAGTCTATTGAATACAATCGAAAATCACAAAGCGAAAATCGCAAATTGGCTTATGCTTCCTCCTTAATCTTCTTTAAATAAGTGGAAATGGCTTCTGTAGCTAGCTGCGTGATTGGCTTGCCCTGACGGGCTGCTTCTTCCTTGAGCTCGTTGTAAATTTCATCGCGGACGCTAATTCGACGGCGGACTTTGCCACCGCCAGCAGTGGCAGTCTCATTTGCATCGTCGTTACTAGACGTAACATCTAATTCATTAATCTCAGTTGTCATCGAGTCAGCAGATTGGTAGTTGGTTACAAATTGACGGATAGATTCTAACCCGACGCGATCGCAAAAATTGCCAAAACTCTCGTTCAGTTGCCGTTTTTGCTTGAAATAAACAAAAATCGGCTCCAGAAAAGCTTCAAAATCCTTGACGTGCAGCTTTTCCTCAATTGGTTTTGCCAGCCGCGTTTGGTCGGGAGAACCGCCCAGCCAAATCTGGTAGGATTCCGGGGAACTCCCGACAAACCCCAATTCTGCCATATAAGGGCGGGCGCATCCATTTGGGCAACCAGTCATCCGCACCACCAAATGCTCGTCTGCCAAGCCCACTTTGGTTAAAAGTGCGCGAATCCGTTCTAAAATGCTCGGCATCACGCGCTCAGATTCGGTAATCGCCAGCCCGCAAGTCGGCATTGCTGGACAAGCCATCCCATAGCGAACTAAGGGGTCGATCGCAGTTTCCCGCTGAATGCCACATCGATCGAGTATTCCCTGAATTTCCTGTTTGAGATCCGGCGAAATATCGTAAATCAGCACGTTTTGGTGCGGCGTCGCCAGTAT
The DNA here is from genome assembly GCF_036701555.1 of Microcoleus sp. Pol10D4. Lineage (NCBI taxonomy): Bacteria > Bacillati > Cyanobacteriota > Cyanophyceae > Oscillatoriales > Microcoleaceae > Microcoleus > Microcoleus sp. Pol10D4. The sequence continues at coordinate 17,250 of NZ_JAUBRA010000009.1, read as the reverse complement.
CGGCAAGTTGTACTTCTGCACAATTTCCCGCAAAGCAGTTTTTAGCTGAAATGAACCTTCATCCTTGATCCGGCCATTGTCCACGGAAATGCCGACAAACAGCTTGCCGTCTCCTTGTTCATTCCAGCCCAAGAAATCCAAATACTTCCACTCAGGCAGCGGTTTAAAGGCTTCTAGGGGCTTGCCAAAATATTCGGCTACTTTTTCGCGGAACCACTGTACACCTTTGTCGTTGATCAGGTACTTCAGCCGCGCGTGCCGTCTGTCTGTGCGATCGCCAAAATCTCTTTGGGTTGCTACAATTGCCTTGACCAAATCGTAAACATCATCCTTGGCAACATAGCAAATCTCATCCGCAACCCGCGCAAAAGTCTCTTCTTTATTGTGAGTGCGGCCCAAACCGCCGCCAGCAAACACGTCAAAACCTTGCAACTCGCCAGCTTCATTGGTAATTACCACCAAGCTCAAATCCTGAGAGTACAAGTCAATTGAATTGTCTCCCGGCACCGTAACGGAACACTTGAACTTGCGCGGCATATAATGGCTGCCGTAAATCGGTTCTTCTTTGTCGCTAAAGATTGTGCCGTTGCCGTTTTTCTGTCTCGCGGCCTTCACTGCGGGGTCTTCCTCGGCCGAAACAGCTTTTTCGCCGTCCAACCAAATTTCGTAATAAGCACCGGTTTGCGGTGTCAGCAAATCGGCGACATTGTTGGCGTATTGCAGCGCATACTTGTATTCTGGGCGATTTTTGTACGGTGCTGGAGGCGCCATGACGTTGCGGTTCAAGTCGCCGCAAGCTCCCAAGGTTGACCCCATATTTTTAATAATTGAGGAAAACACTGCTTTAAGATTTTTTTTCAACACGCCGTGAAGTTGGAAACCTTGGCGCGTTGTGACGCGAAGCGTGTGGTTGCCGTATTCTTCAGATAGCTTGTCTAAAGCTAGGTATAATTGCGGCGGAGTAAACCCGCCGGGATTGCGGGTGCGGAGCATGAACTGATAATCTTTTTCTTGTCCTTTAACTCGATTGTCGCGATTGTCTTGCTGGTACGAGCCGTGAAATTTGAGAATCTGAAGCCCCTCTTCGGTGAAGTGGGTAGTTTCTTGTAACAGTTCAGTCGCAACGGGTTCTCGTAAATAGTTGCTGCGTTCTTTCAGACCTTCTGATTTAGAGGGCTTGCGCGCAACAGGGGTTGAAGTGGAAGATGTGATCATGGGAATGTATAGTGCCAGTTATAATTAGATACAGCCGATCGAATATTTCTTGACAATTTGACACTTGACAAATTTGTACTTGACAAATCTCCTCAGAAATGCTGTGTCGGATCTGTTGACAACTCGGTTAACAAGTAAGTTAACAAGTAAGTTAATAACGGTAATCCGCTAGGAATTCTGATGTTGTTCAATTGTAACACGATCGAGCCGGGGCTGAAAAATTGTAATTAAGAGTTTATACTTTGGTTCGCTTAAGTGTACGAAACTTTAGAAATAATTAACCTCAACCTTTGAAACTATGTCACTGTATGACGAAGACACCTTTGTGGTGTTAGAAACAAACCAGTCAGAGCAGTTTTTGACGGCGGCGGAACTGTTAGAAAAGCTGAAAGCCGTGTTAGCCGAGGAACATGAAGATTTGCCGCAGGATGTGCATAAAATATCTGGCGTGGAAGCTCAAGCTAAGTATTTAATTGATACTTATTGTGAATTAGATGTCGGGCAAGGAAAATATTTGCAGTGGTATGCAGTGCGTCTAGAAAAGTAATTTTGGGCATCGGGCATCGCGCATCGCGCATGGGGCATCGGGCCTGGGGAATTGGTTATTAGAACCAACAAGTAACAAAAAGTAATTTTGGGCATCGGGCATCGGGCATGGAGAATTGGTTATTAGAACCAACAAGTAACAAATAACAAATAACAACAAACAAATAATAACCAACAACTAACTCATGCCCTATGCCCTATGCCCCATCCCCAATTCCCAATTCCCAATTCCCAATTGTTAATCTTCTAACTGTTGAACCGATGATACTTCTACTGCGGTAACATCGATCGTACCGGGCGGTGTCAAGCGACTAAAATGACCTTCCTCTATTTTCAGAGGTTCGCCGCAGTTGGCACACTGAAACTGAGTTTGATTTAAAGCTGTAAATTCGTATTGGCAAACTGGACAATTGTCCTCAATTAAATTGCGTTTCAGCCACCACTGAAGCGCGAAAAATGCGACCACAGGCGTCAGCAACAAAAAAGCTACTAAAATCAACACTGATTTAACTATCCAACCCAAACCAATAGACACCAACAAATACGCGATGCCCAGCAGTATCAGCCAATTGCTAATACGGGGTAGCTTGAAAGATATTTTGGGTGTGCCTTGGTTCACGGTGGTCTCCTTGGGTGTCTTTGCACGTAGGCATAACTCTATCCTACTCAGAAAATCACGCAGTTGTTCGAGTTAATTTTCCCATCATACACGGAGAAACCGCTCTCTACGTTATAAGTTAATCAGAGTGAGAGGGTTGAAAAATTCCTTGCAAGGATTGACAAAGGGATTCAAAACTAAATCTTGCGAGGGTTTGTTCCCTCAACCAATGGCGATCGCACCTTTTATCCTCCCCTCGCAGCATTTCCACACAAGCAACCGCTACTGCTGCCGAATCTCGGTGAGGAACTCGCCATCCCAGTTTACCATCTTGCAGCGGATCGGCTGACCCGTCCGCGTCCCCCGCCAGCACGGGTAATCCGCAAGCCAGCGCTTCCAAATAAACTATACCGAACCCTTCCTGGGAGGGCATTACATAAGCATCGGCCAACTGGTAATGTGCTGCTAAATTTTCTGTCGCTACAAAACCCGCAAATATTACTCTTTCGGTAACTCCCAAATCATCAGCGAGTTTGGCTAATCTAGAGCGATCGTCTCCTCTGCCAATAACTAAGTATTTCACATTCGGAAACGTTTTTGCTATTTGCGGCAAAGCTTGAATTGTGACATCGACGCCTTTGTAAATATCCGTCGATCGCAATCTGGCTACAGTCATCAATATTTTATCACCAACCAGATTGTACTGCTCTAATAAATCCTGTGGCTTGGGCCCAGTCGTAAATATATTTTCATCTACCGTACAAGGCACTATTTTGAATTTTTCGGGATTTAATTGGTTAATTTCGCAAGTGCGTGAAGCGAAGCTATCCCGTAGGGAATCGCGCGTGTACCTGCTAATAGTCCAAATACTATCAGCTTGACTCATTGCTGTTTGATATTTAGGCGGAAGCGGTTCCCACACTTCCTTGCCGTAAGTTAAAATTGTATAGGGAATTCCCAAGGGTTGGCACAAAATTTGAATTAGCGGTGCGAGTTTGATGTGACCGCAAAAAACCCGCTGCGGTCGTTTTTGCAGCAAGCGAGTTAGTAATACTGTAGCAAACTTAAGACGACCTAAGCCGGGATTCTGGGTTTTGAGGTAATAAAATTTCAGATTTCTTGACTCGTAAGCATTGTTGCAGTGTGGGGAATCTCGCAGCAGCAAAACTTCAGCTTGCGGCGAATTTGTCCCTGCGGTTATGGACAGGTAAGCTTTGAAAATGTCTTTAACGTAGGATTGAATGCCGCCTTCGCTGGCAAATATTTCTAGGAAACAGAACACGTAATTTGTCGATCGCATCTCAGATTTACCCATTGACAGCGCAGACAATTATTGCAGTATAGTGATTTTGCCAATCCGGGCGATCGCCATTGTCCAGAGCTTTTAAACCATGTCATGATGACTGTAATTGCAGGTTTTACAGACAAATATTAGACTCGCCCACTCTCACCGTTGGTTTTGAGCGACAATCTGCTTTTTTACTATGGCTTTTTAACGGGTGGCATAGGTGAGTGCGAAACTTTGTTTGCAGTTTACTATAATCTACCGTAATTGACTGTAAACTTAATGATTTTTTACAATATCCTACCCCAACCAAAATTTAAGATTTATTGAGTTGGTGCGGTGCATCCGACCAGACTGCGGAGCAGCATATCGGTGTCGATCGAGGCTCTCCCATCATTAGTTTTTGCTAAAAGTTTTGTCTATCCAAAGATAGATATCGAGCCAGTATTGAACTGTTATCATCAGCAAACATAGAGAGTTAAATTCAATATGACTCTGCCAGGTTTTAAAAACAATTTCTGAAAAATTTTGTCGAAAATATTCTCCTAAAATTTTCTCAACCACTGCAAAGCAAAATTTAATGCTCATAAAGCATTTAAAAAAATCAAGCATCGTTGATTTTTTTTGCAGGGAGGACAGAGACTGATATTTGTATCTTGTCTGTTTGCAAAAGCAGTCTAACGAGCCGAGACAGAAAGTTTTAGGAGAAGAAAAGAAACAAGGTTTGGTACAATCATGTACGAAGAAAAGCCTGTCACCTAAAACATTAGGTATTCGAGCTTAAACCTGACAAAAGCTAATGTTAGGTTGGCAACGTCATATTTACGAGCGACTCTCTCCAAACGAGCCTTCATTGGAGTTTGAGGTGAAACGAGTAACGATCGCACTAAGTCTTTTTAGTCTACTCAGCAGCACTCTGGCGAGTTGCACCGCAGCTTCCCAGAACGCTCAAAACAGCACGCAAAAAAGCAACTCCGAACTTTCATCAGTTGCTGTAGCAGTCCGCGACCTCGGCAACCCCTTCTTCGTACAAGTTGGCAAGGGCGCTGAGGCCGCAGCCAAGAAAATCGGCGGTCCAAACGTGAGGACAACTCTCGTTTCCAGCGGCGACGATTTAAATCAGCAATTTAATCAAATCGAAAACTTTATTGCCTCTAATGTCAGCATGATTGTACTCAATGCTGCTGACACAAAAGGCATTGCCCCGGCTGTCGAAAAAGCAAAGCAAGCCGGAATTCCGATAATTGCAGTTGATACCGCCGCAGAGGGAGGCGTTGATGCCACAGTTACTTCAAATAACGTGCAAGCTGGCGAAGTAAGCTGTCAATATATAGCCGATCGCTTGAAAGGAAAAGGCAGCGTTGTGATTATCAACGGGCCTCCCGTCGCTTCAGTGGTCGAGCGAGTTCAGGGGTGCCAGAGTGTCTTCTCCAAATATCCAGATCTCAAGGTTCTTTCCAAAGATCAGAACGCTGAAGGCAGCCGCGATGGCGGATTGAGAGTCATGAGCGATTTGCTTACTTCCTTCCCAAAAATTGATGCTGTTTTTGCAATTAATGACCCCTGTGCCATTGGTGCAGAATTAGCGGCCAAACAGGCACAAAGAAGCGAGTTCTTTATTGTGGGAGTCGATGGCGCACCTGAAGCTTTAGATGCGCTCAAGCAGAACAACAGTCTCTTTGTGGCTACAGCAGCTCAAGATCCATTTCGCATGGCAGCCAAAGCCGTTGAAGTCGGGAACGACATTCTGAAAGGAAAAAAGCCAGCCAATCCAAACATTCTGATTCCAGTCGCGCTGATTACTCGCGAAAACGTCAATCAACATAAAGGCTGGACAAGTGAATAAATCAGGAATCGCTGGGAATTGGTTTGTTTGCGAAATTACTTCTTTTTAGTAGTCATTCGGCTATTGTCAGGAGTAAGGGTTGGCAATGCGTACCTACAGATATACCTGCAGTTAACTTTACAAATTGATGCAGCAGACCTAGACTTGTAATTCGCATATAATTACGGTACTTGCGATGGTAAATAGCACTCAAGATTTAATTAAAACTAAGCCCGTCCTCGAAATGCAAGGTATTAAAAAAACCTTTAACGGTTTTGTAGCCTTGCACGATGTAAATATCACCGTTTACCCGGGCGAAGTCCACGCCCTCATGGGGGAAAACGGTGCGGGCAAAAGTACGCTGATGAAAATTCTGGCGGGAGCCTACATAGCCGATGCAGGTGAAATCAAAATAGACGGTCAAGCTGTTAAGATGACAGACCCCGCTCAAGCCAGAGATTTAGGGATAGCGATTATTTATCAAGAACTCAATCTCGCTCCCAATCTGACAGTTGCTGAAAACATTTTTATGGGCAGCGAGTTGAAGAAAGGGGGTACGTTTTTAGACCAAGATGAAATGCGGCGCAAGGCATCTGAGGTCTTGAAAAACCTTGATGCAAATTTTGAGGCGGGAGACCTGGTTTCAACACTTTCAATTGCCGAACAGCAGCAAGTGGAAATAGCTAGGGCTCTCAAACATAATAGCCGAATTTTAGTGATGGACGAGCCGACTGCAGCGCTTTCAGACCGCGAAACAGATAAGCTTTTTGAAGTGGTTCGCCGCTTGCGGAATGAGGGTATTGCTATTATTTATATTAGCCACAGAATGGCAGAAATTTATGCCCTTGCCGATCGCGTGAGCGTCATCCGAGATGGCGGGTATATTGGCTCTCTTGAAAAGCACGAAATTTCGGCAGAACGCCTGGTGGAAATGATGGTGGGTCGTTCTTTAGAGGATTTGTACGAAAACAAGCATCAAATAACACCGGGTGCAGTAGTTCTTGAGGTAACAAATTTAAGCGACGGCAACAAAGTAAAGCCTGCCAGTTTTCAAATTCATGCGGGCGAAATTCTGGGTTTGGCGGGTTTAGTTGGCGCTGGCAGAACAGAACTTGCCCGCCTAATTTTTGGTGCAGATCGGAAGGTAAGCGGTGAAATAAAACTGGAAGGTCGTCCTCTCAATGTCTCGACACCCGATGAAGGAATGGCCGCCGGAATTGCTTACGTGCCAGAAGATCGCAAGGCTCTCGGATTATTTTTAGAGGCAACTTCGGGTGAGAATATTACCATGAATGTGCTCGATCGAGAAGCAAAAGCTGGCATTATTAACTCAAATTTTCTGTTGAAAGTTGTCAATGATGCTATTAATAATTTGCAGATTCGCCTTGCAAGTCCGAGCATCAGGGCAATGGATCTTTCTGGGGGAAATCAGCAGAAGTTGCTGCTAGCGCGTTGGTTGGCTATCAACCCAAAGGTACTTTTGCTAGATGAACCGACGCGAGGTGTGGACATTGGCGCAAAAAGCGAAATTTATCGAATTATTAGCGATTTGGCAGCCAAAGGTGTAGCTATTTTGATGATTTCCAGCGAACTGCCGGAAATTGTGGGAATGAGCGATCGCGTCTTAGTGATGCGCGCAGGAAGCCTCGTCGGTGAAGTAGGCGGAGCGACTGGGGAAAAGATTACGCAAGAAAACATTATGGCTTATGCCACTGGTGCAAAAGAGGTAGTAAAATCATGAGTCAAACGCAAACAAAAACCAGCAGAACTTCAGGGAGCGATCGCCAGAAAACAAGTAAAACTCAAGCTTGGAGAAATTTTATCCAAGTTGCTGGCATCCTACCGATTTTGCTTGCCATCTGTATAATTTTTTCCCTGGTAACGCCCAACTTTCTTTCCGTAGGAAATTTGATTAATGTCATTCGGCAAGCATCGATCAATATTGTCCTAGCTACCGGCATGACTTTTGTGATTTTGACGGGCGGAATTGACCTTTCAGTGGGGTCAATTTTGGGCGTGACGGCAGTTGTCGGCGTGCTGGTTTCCTTAGTTCCAGGTCTGGGTTGGTTTGCCGTACCGGCTGCGTTAATAGCCGGAGTATTTTTGGGATTAATTAACGGCTCGCTAGTTGCCTATTTAGGTTTGCCTCCGTTCATCGTCACCCTCGGTTCTTACACAGCTTTGCGGGGAGTTGCTTATTTAGTAGCTAACGGCACTACCGTTATCAATAGAAATCTGAATTTTGCTTGGGTAGGTAACAATTATGTCGGCCCAATTCCCTGGTTGGTTATTATCGCTTTCCTCGCAGTTTTAGCGAGTTGGTTTGTTTTGCGGCGGACTGTTCTTGGGAGGCATATTTACGCCGTGGGAGGCAACATTCGGGCAGCACGGTTGACAGGTATTAAGGTGAGTCGGGTGCTGTTATTTGTCTATGGCGTCAGTGGCTTGCTGTCTGGTTTAGGTGGAATAATGAGCGCGTCGCGCCTCTACAGTGCGACGGGGATGTTGGGGCAAGGCTACGAATTAGATGCGATCGCTGCTGTAATTTTGGGAGGAACGAGTTTCACAGGTGGAATTGGCACTATTTGGGGTACTTTGCTCGGGGCTTTAATTATTGCCCTGCTCAACAATGGACTAACTCTCATGAATGTGTCTTTCTTCTGGCAGTTAGTTGTGAAAGGTCTGGTGATAATTATCGCAGTGACGATTGACAAAGTTCGCACCGGTTCAAGCGCAGCGTAGGGGAAGCCAACCCCCCCCCTGCCCCCCCAAGGGGGAAAAGGAAGAAGGAAGTTCGGCAAAGGATTCTGTAACGAATTTAACGGATGTAACTGAGATATTGCACCTTTCTCAATTACTTGTTTAGGAACGGGCAAGATGCCCGTTCCACAAAGAGTGAATTTTCTTGTGGAACGGGCATCTTGCCCGTTCTTGAGAATGATGCAAGATCGGGTCTTTATGCGGAGCTTTGTCCTATGCACATCCAGCATTTTCCTCACCTGATTACTGCTTTTATCCTGGGATCGCCTGCTGTATTTTTACTAACATCATTACCAAGTTTTGCTGCACCAATTGATAAATTAGTTGCTCCTGAACCGTTAAATACCTTGGCAGAAAAACCCTTCGCGCAGGTGAATTCTGTCTCTCAACTCTCGGATGTAAAACCGACTGACTGGGCGTTTCAGGCGCTGCAATCTCTAGTAGAACGCTACGGCTGCATTGTCGGTTATCCCGACGGCACCTACAGAGGAAACCGCGCGATAACGCGGTACGAATTTGCAGCAGGATTGAATAGCTGTCTCGATCGACTCAGCGAACTAATTGCCGCAGGAACAACCAACCTGATTACTGGGGAAGATTTAGCGATCGTCCAAAAACTGCAAGAAGAATTTGCAACTGAATTATCGGTGTTGCGGGGTCGAGTCGATGCTCTCGATGCACGCACAGCCGAACTAGAAGCGAATCAGTTCTCGACTACGACGAAGCTGAATGCGGAAATTATCGTGGTGGTAACAGATACCTCCGGCAACAGTGTTGGGGATTCGCGCGATCGCACCAACACTATTGTTGCCAACCGGGGGCGATTAAATTTTGAAACCAGCTTCACTGGTCGCGATATGCTGAGAACCCGTTTGGAATTCGGCAACTTGGGCAGGAGGATTGCCGATGAGACGGGTACAAATATGACGGCCTTGAACTTTGATGGCAATGTCGATAACACAATCACCGTCCCTCACGTATTGTATGTCACCCCGCTGACCTCTAATCTGGCGCTGACCGTCGGCCCCACAGGTGTTGGGTATCCCGATATTACGGATTTGCTGACTCCTCCAACCATCGCCAGCGATAGTGAGGGAATTCCCTCGAAGTTCGGACAATACAATCCCCTCTACCGCCGGGGAGGTGGCGGTGCTGCTGTCAACTGGACGATCGTCAAAAACCTCACCCTGACTGTGGGCTATGTTGCCGGCAATCCCAATCTCTCGCAGCAAAGTAACGGTTTATTCAACGGTTCCTACAATGCTCTGGTTCAGCTTGCCTACCGGGGCGATCGCGGAGCCATTGGCGTAGCCTATTCTCGTACCTTTGCACCAAGCGGTAAAGCCGACCTCACAGGCGGTACGGGTAGTTTTTTGGCTGCGCGACCTTTTGGGGACAATATTGCTACATCGAGCGATTCTGTAGGCGTACAAGGATTTTACCGCCTTGCTCCCCGGTTGCAAGTTCACGGTTGGGGCGTTTATACTCGCGCCAATGCCGAAAATTCTGGCGTTAGCAGCGTTTCTGATGGTAGAGGTGGCGTGGTTTTGCTAAATGTTGACGGGGACGATCGCGCCGATATTGTGTATGCAGCGATCGGGATAAGTTTCCCAGATGTTGGAGGTGAAGGCAACCTACCGGGGATTTTAGTGGGTTTACCAGGTCGCGTGACGAGCAGTAATGTGCGCCGCGAGCGAGATACTTCCTATCACATTGAAGCCTTCTATCGCTTTCAGGTCAACGACAACATTTCTATCACCCCTGCTGCTTGGGTCGTTGTTAATCCTGAGAATGACAGTCGCAACGACACTCAATGGGTTTGGTTGCTTCGCACGGGCTTTAACTTTTAACCGGAAAGATATTTTAGTAACCTAGTCCAGGACGCAAAAACCCAGTTTCTTGACGTAATTGCCTCATTTGAGACGATAATCGCGAGAAACTGGGTTTTTTAGATTGATAGTGCATCCAGGGCTTCAATTCCATGCCAGACAACAAAAAACCCCTACCATCGCTGGCTGGGGTAGAAAATTATCAGGGTGCATCTACTAATATTTGCAACTATAACATACATTTGTGGGGTGTCACCCTTCATGGGTGACACCCAACGAGGAATTTAGGTCAGAATAAGTTATGATTTAATATGCCAATGATTAACAAAGCTTTTATATCATCTCGTTCTGTCCCAGCCGCTCTAAAATTTAAGATTTAGAATAAATCTGTGCTAGACCTCAAATTAATCCGAGAAAACCCGCAAGCCGTGCAAGAAAGCCTCAACCTGCGCGGAGGTAACTATGAAATCGAGCCGATTTTGCAATTAGACAAACAGCAGCGGGAGTTGGAAGGCAAGCGATCGCAACTACAAGCCCGCAGCAACGAAATTGCCAAACTCATCGGTCAAAAAAGAAAATCGGGTTTACCCCTCGAATCTCCCGAAATTCAGGAACTGCAGGCAGAAGGCAACGCAGTCGGCACCGAGTCGAACGAACTGCAAGCACAGGAAAAAGAGCTAAAAGCTCAAATAGAAGCTTTATTGCTGCCGCTGCCAAACTTGCCGAATCCGTCAACGCCGATCGGCAAAAATGAAGAGGAAAACGTCGAAATCCGGCGCTGGGGAGACGAATACATTCCCCAAAATTCCGGTATTTTACCGCACTGGGAAATCGGCGAAAAGTTAGGAATTATCAACTTTGAACGGGCAGTAAAAATCGCTCAGCCCCGATTTGTGAGCTTAATGGGAGCCGGGGCAGCCCTGGAAAGAGCGATAATTCAATTTATGCTCGATCGCCACACAAAAGCAGGTTATGTAGAAGTTATTCCCCCATTTTTAGTTAACACTGAATCCCTGACTGCTACGGGTCAATTACCCAAATTTGCTGAAGAAAGTTTCAAGTGCGACCAAGATGATTTATGGTTAATTCCTACTTCCGAAGTTCCGGTGGTCAATTTGTACAGAGGTGAAATTTTGGCAGCAGAACAGTTGCCAATTTATCACTGTTCTTATACTCCTTGTTTTCGCCGCGAAGCTGGCAGTTACGGCAAAGATACGAGGGGATTAATTCGATTGCACCAATTTAATAAAGTTGAATTGGTGAAACTCGTGCATCCGAGTACCTCCGAGGCAGAGCACGAAAAGTTAGTGCAGGATGCTGAGGGAGTTTTGCAGGCGCTGAAATTGCCTTATCGGGCGATCGCACTGTGTACCGGCGACTTGGGTTTCGCGGCCGCCAAAACCTACGATTTAGAGGTGTGGCTGCCATCTGCGGGCAAATACCGGGAGATTTCCAGTTGTTCCAACGTCGCAGATTTTCAGGCGCGGCGGGCAAATATTCGCTTTAAAGAAGCAGGTAAAAAAGGCACTCAATTCGTTCACGCGCTGAACGGTTCGGGTTTAGCTGTGGGCCGCACAATGGCAGCTATTTTGGAGAATTACCAGAAGCCAGACGGAACTGTAAAAGTGCCGGAAGCCTTACAACCCTATTTGGGACGGGAAGTTTTATAAACAAGTTTGTAGTTATATCAAATCGGTTAGTATCGGAATTATTCCTATCTCTATTCTAGACCTCTGCATGAATCAGCGTGAATCCCTTCTTGTCATCTGCGGTTCAGAAATTCTCTTTTTTTTACCGCAGATGAGGGCAGATAAACACAGATTAACGCAGATGAATTAGAGAAATTCCGCTTGACCTTTCGTGGTTAAATGGAGGCTGGATTTGACGCCAGACGATGCTACCAGATTTGATATTACTCCGCGATTGAAATCGCTCCTATACAAACTTTCGTCCCAGCAGAAGGGGACTAAAAAATAACGTAAAACCCGAATGCTGTTAGATACCCGACAACTTCGGCGAAGTCGGGGATCTAGGTGTTCTATTTTTTATCGACTTCTTCCTTCTTCCTTCTTCCTTCTTCCTTCTTCCTGGCATCCGTTACATCCGTCGAGCGAATCCGTTGCCGAACTTCCTTCTTCCTTCTACTTACAGTTTGAGCAACGCTTCTTTGATATTTAATGCTAAAAATCTATCCAATGCTAGATACATCCAATAAACAGATAACTGACTATCGCTGCTAGTCTTCTGAAATCCCAAAGCGAGGCACAGTTTTTCGTACATAGGGTGAATCATCAGCGTGTACAAGTCGCAAAGATTGGGAAAATCTGTTTGCATTTCGCCTAAAACTTTTTGTGTGTCTTCGAGAAAAGCAATGCGGTATTCTGACAAATACTCTGGCTCGATTATCCAACTGCGGACAAATACTGACTGGCAATTTATATCTCCTGGTAGCGCCATCTTGAAAGGATCGATATCGGAAATAGAACTTAAATGAAGGCTTTTGCTAGGAGCATTAAAAAAATTGACTTCTGATTCGCTAGCTGTTGGATAAAGTAAGTAAAACCCGACTGGGTTGAGATTATCTGAGCGACGCAAAACTCGCATTCCCTTTGAGTATTGATCGGTCAAAAGCCGGAGAATTTTAGCAATTTTGTGGGGGACGGTGTTAGTGTTTCGGTTCATCCAGTTGTAATTGGTGGCTAATAAATTGGCAACGATAATTGCGTCGCACCGAGGGTTGAAATCATCTAAGTGGAGTTGTACAGGCTTTTGAGGTTCGGCGGCATCTAAAATTTCTGAAACTGGTTGAATTTGAATTGCCGTAGCGTTACCATCAAAGTGTTTTGCGATTAATCCGAGTGCTGCTAATTTATCTAACATCATTCCGGCGGCGCGATCGCTCCCGCGATCGGAATCGCAGTAAAATAGTTCGGCGGCTTCCCGGTGAGTACACTGCACTTCTGTTGCTGGCACTTCCAGTTTCGCCAGCGGTGGTTTGAGACGGGGCTGGCTTTCCTGAAGCTGTTTCACCGATAAGTAAACCCAAAGCCTGATAAAGCATTCAGCCCTAGTGCGGGTTACGCCTACTCGTTTCATCAACAGCGAAACAGCCGTGCGGCGTTGAGAAGGAGAATACCAAGTATCTAGTTTTGCAATATCCATTTCAGTCGAGAAGCAGCGAAGGAACTCTAGTTACATATTGGCTCAATTACCATAAACTTCACCCTACTTCAGGTTACTTGTTGCCGCTGTTGCTCAACTTGCCTAATTTCCGGCGACTCTACAAGATAGCTGCTTGCTCCTTGCAAGTTCACTGCTTCACAAAGCACTATCAATTTTAGATATTTTTGGGCTTGATTTAACAAACCAACGCACCCGAGTAAATTAGCAACTTTAGAGGTTTACGCCATGTACAGTGCTTATATCAATCGGATGGGAAAATTTTTGCCGGGAGAACCAATTAATAATGATGAGATGGAAGAGTATCTCGGCAAAATTGCCTCGCGCCCTTCGAGAGTCAGGCAGCGAATTCTCAACAGCAACGGGATTCAACAGCGCTACTACGCGATCGACAAACAGCAGCAAACACTATATTCTAACAGCCAAATGGCAGCGTTTGCCGTCCGTGACGCGATTTCTCAGTCAAATCTGGAACCAGGGGCGATCGACTTATTGGCCTGCGCTACCACTTTACCAGATTTATTAGTACCGGGATTTGCCAGCACAGTACACGGGGAACTTTCCGAATTATCTCCCCTAGAAATAGTTTCAACTCAAGGAGTTTGCTGTGCCGGAGTTAGTGCTTTAAATTACGCCGCCTCTCAAATCGAACTCGGCAAGAAACAAACCGCCATTGCCGTTGCTTCCGAATTTCCCTCGCGCCTGTTCAAAAACACTAAATTTGAAGCAAAAACTTCCGTGCAAGCGGGCAAACCCCTGCCTTTCGATACAGAATTTCTGCGCTGGATGCTCTCCGACGGTGCGGGAGCATTGTTGCTCCAAAACCATCCCAGCGCGACAGGAATTAGTTTAAAAATAGAATGGATTGAACTCGTTTCTCACGCCAATGCTTATCCTGTTTGTATGTATTCAGGATTAGCCAACGAAACATCAACTAAAAGCTGGTTGGATTATTCCTCCTACCTCGATGCAGCCACAGCGGGAGCTTTTGACTTGCGGCAAAATATTCGCTTGCTGGACAATGTAATGAAATTAGGCGTTGAAGGTTGGCTGCAGTTGATTAAAGGCGGGAGAGTTTGTCCGCAGGAAATCGACTGGCTGCTGTGCCACTATTCGTCTCACTTTTTCCGGGGGCAAATTGTAGAACTTCTGGAACAAGCAGGCTGCATGATTCCTGAAGAAAAATGGTTTACCAACTTATACACACGCGGAAATACAGGTTGCGCCTCGATTTATTTAATGTTAGAGGAATTATTCAATTCGGGCAAGTTGCAGCCAGGACAGAAAATCTTTTGTTTTGTCCCGGAAAGCGGGCGCTTTACCACGGCATATATGATGTTAACTGCTGTGGAAAATACCCATAAGCCTATGAGTTCTCAAATTTCTAACTTTCATGAGGTTCCCGAAGCTTCGCCTCTCGAAAGTGTGAAACCTGCACACCCCAACTCTCCGCAAGCTTATTTGTTGCGGGAGTTAGCATGGATTTGGCTGAAGTTCGATCGCGAAATTCGTTCCGTTCCCATTGTCCGCAAATTGTACCGAGGAGAGTTTACAATAGAAGATTATCAAGCTTTGCTGTGCAATCTCCGGCCGCAAGTTGTAGAGGGAGCTCGCTGGATTGCTCGCGCTGCTTCTAACATGATTGACTTTCGCCTGCGCTCGACTTTTATCGGCCATGCCCAAGACGAACACCGCGACTATCAAATGCTAGAACAAAATTATGTTTCTGTGGGCGGTGAATTGGCAAAAATTGTGGAATATGATAAAAATATTGGCAGCGAAGCACTATCAGCTTTTATCTTCCACCAAGCATCGCGGGAAAATCCGGTTGATTTAATTGGCAGTATGTTTATTATCGAAGGATTGGGCAATCGGTTGGCGGGAAAGTGGGCAAAACAAATTCAAGAAACTCTCGGTTTGCAAGATGAACAAGTATCGTTTTTAGCGTATCACGGATCTAATGACGAGTCGCATTTAGCCAAGCTGGAAAATTTGATTAATGCCGAATGGATGACAGATGATATTGCCCGCCGCATTGTCAAAACCGCTCGCGTTACTGCTCGTTTATATTTGCTGCAATTGGAGGAAATTCGCTAATGCAAAAGCTGCAAAAACAAGATACCGAAAATCTCCCAGATGAGCAAAAAATCCCTTACGCTACCAAACCCTACAACCGCCGAGATCCGAATGTTTGGGATGTGCTGTTTTGCGATCGAGCTATTCCCGTCGATTTAGTCGCAAAAGCCTACATGATGCGGGATTTGCGAAACTGGACTCGCAATTATTTACTCATTCCCATCAAAGTAATTGCTAACTTGTTGCTGGCGGTAATTATGACAACAAAGCGCCTGTTGCCATTTCAATTTCGCGCTTACACTTTAATGCACAAATCGGCTGCATTTTTCCTAAATAACTTTGTCTCGCCAGAAGCTTGTTACTTAATTGTCCGACACATCTGCATCGGCTCCAATATTATCAACTTCTTGATAGACAACGGCCCCGACACCCAGATAGAAAAGTCAAAGCTTTATCCGCGCACTGTTAGCGATTTAGCTGAAAATGCGTTTCTCGAACACGACTTAATTCTCTATAACTTTGTCTGGGATTACAACCAGGCAATGCTGACAAATCGTAACTGGTTGGAAGTCGTCAAAAAACGGGGAATAAATTATGATAGTATTCAACCAGTAGAAGTTGCTATAGATTTTGAAAAACGCAGATGGCTAAACATTCTGGATTTAGAATCGGCGATCGAATTGTTTAAAGTCTTTTATTCTCTGTGTTTGACTAGCGACGAATTTGCGCGAGCAGTGATGTCGCTTCAGTTAGATGAAAACTTCGGAGTATACGTCAGCGAGATTACCGGAAATTGCGACTGGAATCATGTAATTGTTAATCGCCATCCGCTAGCGCCCAACAGTCCATTTAATGCGGCACGCGACTTGTTTTTGCACGGGATAATTTCGGAATATCTCTATCGGTATTTGGAACTGCAAAAAGAGATGAACTAAACTCCGATTAAATAACCCTAAATACCGTAGATACTGTCTTGACCTGTCAAGGGGTAGCAGTCAAATAATTGGGGTCGAAAGGCTTTTGGGATTTTAAAATCCCAAAAGCCAAATGCACCAGTTTCCTCATCAGCGCACCAATCACCTGCATTTTGACCTTTCCACGACCCAATAATCTCTCACTCATGGCTTTCAGCAAGGGATTGTAACGCATCGCCACTACTGCTGGCATATATAATGCTTTTCGCAGTCGGACGTTTCCGGTGCAGGACAAACGAGTTTTGCCTTTAACCGAAGTCCCAGAACTCCGTTCGCTGGGAGTTAGACCAGCATAGGCTGCTAATTGACGAGCATTATCGTAATCGGAAACCTCACCAATTTCAGCTAATAATATAGAAGCTGTTAAATCGCCAATGCCAGGAATTGAGGTCAACAAGTCACGCTGTTGTTTTAAGTGTGGGTGTTGGTCAAAATGGTCACTAATCAGTTTTTTGATTAGCTGTTGCTGTTGTTTAAGATACTCCAAATGTTCGAGGGTAAGGGCAGCAACAGTTGGCGTAGGTAGCTGTCTCCAAACGGTTTTGTTCGCTCGTCATCATTTCTGTGACAGATTCGAGCCGTCGCAACAAAGCTTGTAATTCCTTGACTTCGGGCGCGGTTGGTGTCCACAGAGCCGGTTTCATCGCCGCACAAAAACGAGCAATCAGTGCCGCATCTACGGAGTCTGTTTTAGTTCGTAGAAGTTCGCTTTTGGCAAACCCTTTAATCCGAGCTGGATTGACAATACTAACCTGAAAGCCATTCCCATAGAGGAATTCGGCTAAAGCCTCCCCGTAGATGCTAGTAGCTTCCATACAAGCATGGAGCTCGACTACACTTTGTTGTTTGAGCCAGTTATGCAAACTCTCAAACCCTTGAATATTGGTAATTGCTCAACCCCCTTGACAAGAAGACAAGATAGACATTAGATCAAAGAATGGAAAAACTCCCCGACCTAAAAC
>NZ_JAUBRA010000140.1:0-5237 GCF_036701555.1 Microcoleus sp. Pol10D4 | reverse complement strand
TCAGATTGCACTCACTTTTTTCACTTCTCTATTTTATTGCGATCGCATTCCTCTTTAAAAACTGTCCGGAGTATTGTGATAATAAAGACAAAACTTATCAAGTATTGACAGCAGACGGACGGACGCATATTGCTAAATGGCTGCGTTCGTCTCAGTTTGGTAAAGTAGATTTAGCTTTAGTGCAGTTTACCACTTCTCAAACCTATCGAGTTGCGGAAATCGGAAACTCAAATCAGCTATCGGTGGGAGATGCGGTTTATGCTGCGGGTTTTCCGAATTGGCATGGGATTAATTCAGATTCTATAGAGAAGACTCGGAATTGGGGGCTAAAAGCTTTTAAGTTAACGAGTGGGAAAGTGGGAATGTTGCCCGCTCAATCCCTTGAGAGTGGATACCAACTTGGTTACACTAATGATATTGCCGAGGGGATGAGTGGCGGGCCTGTATTGAATATTTCGGGTAAGTTGGTGGGAATTAATGGCAAATCGAAATATCCTTTGGGGGGAATTGATGTGTTTAAGTTGGCGGATGGGAGTGTGCCTTCTCAGGGTGTTTTTCGGCAGATGGAAGGTTTTAGTTGGGCGATTTCGATTGATACTTTTCAGGAGTTAGTGAGTCATCTGAAGGCATGATTATTCTCAGTTTGTCGCTACTACGGTTCGGATAGTTTTTTCACGTTGTCAATAGCTTGTTGATACCAAAAGCCTGTATCCTCTTGTTGCTTATACAAATCAGCGGCTTTTTGGTAATCTTGGATTGCACTTTGTTTGTCGTTAATAGCAGATTTGAAATTACCCCGATTGTTGTAGGCAATAGCATTGTTAGGATCAAGCTGAATAACCCGATCGTAATCTGCGATCGCCTCTTGGTTTCTCCCTAGGGCACACTTGGCAACACCCCGACCGAAGTAGGCAAAAGTATGGTTAGAATCAAGCTTAATAGCCCGATCGTAATCAGCGATCGCCTCTTTGTTTTTCCCTAGGGCAGATTTGGCATTACCCCGATTGTAGTAGGCCTTAGCATTGTAGGGATTAAGTTGAATAGCCCGATCGTAATCTGCGAGGGATTTTGTAGTCATTGCCTTTATTGCAGTTATTGAGTTTTAATGAAGCTGCTTCCCCGACGGTTTAGAGAAGTACGCCGAATCCGAGCCGAGTGTTTGATAATTATCAAAAATATTATCACAACAAAATAATTATTGGCAAAACTATTGGCGGACATTACTACATAATCAGCTTATTGGGTAAAGGTGGATTTGGCGAAACCTACTTAGCACAGGACGAATATCTACCCGACAAGCCCCAATGTGTGGTCAAAAGATTCAAGCCCCAGTCCAATGATCCCTTCTTGCTGCAAGAAGCCAAACGCCTGTTTTAAAGCGAACCTCAACACCTGAACAACTTAGGTAGCCACGATCGCATTCCGCAGCTATTCGCCCACTTCGATGAAAATCAAGAATTCTATCTCGTCCACAAGAGATTTTGCAGCGCTATCTGGAATTATAGCGAGATCCCTTTCTAATAATTCAGAAAGGCTCTCGCCCATCATTCATGAAAAGTGCGATCGCCCTTCCTGCATCCGCGTTAATCTGCGTCCATCTGCGGTTAAAAAAGAGCGAGATCCCTTTCTAATAATTCAGAAGGGCGATCGTCCCTAATTCATCAAAAGAGCGAGATCCCTTCCGTTTGTGAATTCAACCAACAAAAAATTGTCATTTCAGTCAATTGTTGCTAAAATAATTACAAAAAACTATTCTGATTAGCCAATGAGCGACATCTCTATCAGCTTGCCAGATGACTTACTCACATACGTAAATCAAAAAGCGCCCAACCCTAGTGCTTTAATAGAATCTCTCTTAAAACAATGGCGAAAACAACAAGAAAACCAAGCTTTAGCAGAAGCTTGCAAGCTAATTGACGAATTAGATTTAGGATGGGATGAGGAATGGCAAGCTCAAGCGATTACCGACTGGGAAGCATCTGGATAGCTAGATTTGATCCCTCAGTAGGAACAGAAATACGCAAAACGCGCCCTGCGTTAGTCATTTCTGGTACGCTGTTCAACGAGCGGCGCAGCAAAGTGACTGTTTTGCCATTTACATCGGCTCGTCCTCACGATCCTCGGATTTCTGCTGCTGCGATATTAGTACCCGCATCCCCACAAAATGGTTTAGATGCAGATAGTTTGCTAGTCTGTGTCGATCCCATGACTTTCGACAAAACGAGATTAGTACAACAAGTCGGCCAATTGGAATCCGAGCTATTTTCCCAAAGTCAAGAGATTTTGCAGCGCTATCTAGAATTATAGCGATCGCCCTTTTTTAATTAGTCTAAAATATCGATCGCCCTTTCTCACCCAGATTCAGAAGGGCGATCGCCCGTCATTCATCAAAAGAGCGAGATCCCTTCCTGCATCTGCGTTAATCAGCGTCCATCTGCGGTTAAAAAAGAGCGAGATCCATTTCTCACCCATATCCAGAAAAGACCTCGCCCATAATTCCTTCTTTAAAAAGTTGAAAAATTACAAAGCAAACACGATTCTAAGAGCTCGATCGATTTTTAGTAAAACCTCTGGCTCAACTTCACCTCGGATATCCACCAAGCGAGAAAAATAATCTATAGGGCGCGTTTGCAAACAATCTGCAAGAGATTTTTTTGTTAATCTATTTGCTTCTGAAGGTTCAATCTCCACATTACTTCTAATCTTGGCTTTTTTTTCACTCCAAGCAGTAATTGGAACCACCTGAATTATAGGAACTCTCTCATTATAAGTATTGTTAGTCACAATAATGCAAGGTCGAATTTTTCCAGTTTCAGAACCCCTAGTAGGCTCAAGATTGACTTCAATAATTAGCCCCCGTTTCAGTTTTATTCTTTCGGCCATTCTTCTAAACCTAATGCCGCCAATTCCTGTAACTCTGTCTCTTCTGCATAGACTTCCGCATAGAGCATCGCCGATTCTTTCAACTGCTCGGTTTCTAACGCTAATTCCAACCGTTGAATCGCTATTCTAACCAATTCACTAGGATCTTTAAATCCATAGTTTTGACAGAGTTCTAAAAATTTTATCTGAGATTCATCTAGTTTAAATGTTTGCTCTTTCATAGTAAAAATACTAGGAAGCTTTAGAAAGTTAGTTGTGTCAAAAGCGGTTTTTAGAAAGCCACTATTTTTATGATAACATACATTCGTAGATAAAGTGCAAAAAAACTAGCAAGTATTAATAACACCATATTCACCCGAAAACTATGAAAAAAATCATCATTGGCATCATGGGCCCCGGCGAGAGTGCCACATCAACAGACTTAGAAAACGCCTATCAACTCGGACAACTCATCGCCGAAGCAGGATGGATATTGCTAACTGGTGGCAGAAATGTCGGCGTCATGTATGCCGCCAACAAAGGAGCAAAATCAGCTAACGGTTTAACAGTCGGCATCCTTCCGGGAAATGACACTCGCGGCTTTTCTGAATCTGTAGATATTGCCATTGTCACCGATATGGGAAACGCCAGAAATAACATTAACGTTCTTTCTTCTGACGTAATAATTGCCTGCGGTATGGGCACGGGCACTGCTTCGGAAATCGCCCTCGCTCTGAAAGCTAACAAACAAGTTATATTGTTAAATCACAGCGCCGAAAGTCAACTTTTTTTTAAAGGTTTAGCACAATTTAAGATATTTGTGGTAAACAATGCTGTAGAGGCTATGAATCAAGCTCGCGAAATCCTAGCAAATCCAAGATGAAATCCAAGATGAGAGTAAGCAAATTCAAATTTTGTGCGATCGGCATTTTCCTAACTTTGGGGATTTTCGTCACTACCAAAGCAGACGGAAGAATTGCACAGTTCAGTTTCAGCAATAAACCCACTCAAAAATTAGCACAAACCCTCCCTCCTCCTCCCCCTTTCACACAGCCTCTTACCGAACAAGAAGCGCCACCGATTCGCAGCGAATCGGTGCCGGATCAAATAGCTTTAGCAACCCATTTGCAGACAATCAAAGCTAGACTCTACGGTGCTTACTGGTGTCCTAACTGTCACACGCAACAAGAACTTTTCGGCAAAGAAGCATTTACCGCGATTACTTACATTGAGTGCGATCCCAGAGGCAAAGGTGCTCAACCGGATTTGTGCAAAGCTGCCAATATTAAAGCTTATCCCACTTGGGAAATTCGGGGTAAATATTACACGGGTCGGCAATCTTTGGAAAAACTGGCTATTTTATCCGGTTATAGAGGCAGCAGAAATTTTCAGCCACAACTTCCCTCTCCTTAAAAATATCTAAATTAGTTCGCACTCGCCAACTAAGAAACCGGGTTTTTGAACCGAAATTGACGGGTTTCAGCAATTATTTTGGTTAAAAACCCGGTTTCTCGCCACCCCTGCGTCCTAGACTATAAATGTAAAGCGCTTATGGCGCACCTAAAATTATGAGTTTTATGAACCCAACTTCTGAATAATATGAATTGACACGACAGTGAGCTGGTTATTTAATTGTAATTAGGCGGACAGATATATGTCAATTTCAGACTAGCAGTTATTCAGGAGACTGAAGCGATGCAGTTACAATTTAGCAATAAACAATTAATCGGCAGCATTTTGCTGTGCTTTTCGGCAATTGCATTTCCCGTAACGAGCCAAGCTATAACAGTACAAGAAGTACCGAATCCCCGTCAAGTAAATAACACTTGGGTAACGGACAAGGCAAACATTCTCAGCGACAGCACCGAAATTCAGCTCAATCAAATGATTTCGGATTTAGAGGCAAAAAACGGCTCAGAAATCGCTGTTGTGACAGTTACTGAAACTAAGCCATCGGCGACACCAAAAGCATTTGCTACAGAATTATTTAACTTTTGGGGTATTGGCAAAAAAGGTAAAAATAACGGAATTTTATTGTTGATTTCGTCGGGGGAACGCCGTGTTCAAATTGAAACAGGTTCTGGCATTCAAAGCATTTTGCCGGATGCGAAGGTAGTGGGTATTATTAAAACCGAAATTACGCCCAGATTTAAACAGCAGGACTTTGACGGGGGCACATTAGCCGGGACAAAGGCGTTAGTAAATGTTTTACAAACTACGACGGTAAATGCTCAATCTCAAACCACGCTGCCTTTGGCTCCAATCGTACCATCTCAAGGGCTGAAACCGTCACCAATACCTAGAGCGTCGGTACAGTATTAGAAGTTGACAAAAAAAGAGATATATGAATCTACCCCGTCAAGGAATTCAACTCT